>QHVI01000200.1 GCA_003223515.1 Candidatus Angelobacter sp. Gp1-AA117 | reverse complement strand
TGGAAGGACTCAACAACAAGATCCGAGTGGTAACCAGACGTTCCTATGGCTTCCGCACCTACCCAGCCATGGAAATCGCCCTATATCACAACTTGGGACACCTTCCAGAGCCGGACTCAACCCACAGATTCTGCTGAGGAAGCCTAAAATTAAGGGTGCGCAGTTCAAATGCGCTAATAACATGTGTAAAAGTCAAAAACTTCTCAAGCCTGAAGGACCATTCACTTGCAGAAATCTTGAAGAGCGAACTGTGGAATTCCTTAAATACTCGGATTCTTAGTGGCACAAAGGATCTATCTTAGGATGCATATCCGTGTTTTGAAAAATAGTGAAGAAGAATGTAGCGGTATAAAGCGGTATAAAGAGGTCTCTTGTAAATTAATAGAGACCTCTTTACATAATTATCTCGCTCTGCTCAAGATGAAGGAAAGGATAATTATTTCTTCTCTCCCAATATCTCCTCTTCCTCTTTCCCCTGTCGGCTGAGCTGGAGGATTACGTTGTAATCTTCGAGGGTCGAGGTATCGCCGGCCACGGATTTGGTGGTTACGATCTCGCGCAGCAGGCGGCGCATGATCTTGCCGCTGCGGGTTTTGGGCAGAGCTGCCACGAAATGTATTTTCTCCGGACGCGCCAGCGCCCCGATCTCCTGGGCCACCCATTCGCGCAGATTGTCGTAGAGAATGTCGCTTTCCTTCTCGCTTGATTTCAGGGTGACAAAGGCGTGGATGGCCTGTCCTTTGAGTTCGTGCGGCGCACCGACCACGGCGGCTTCGGCCACGGATTTATGACGCACCAGTGAAGATTCGACTTCCATGGTGCTCAGGCGGTGTCCGGCGACGTTGATTACGTCGTCCACGCGGCCTAGCACCCAGATATAGCCGTCGTTATCGCGGGTAGCGGCGTCTCCGGTGAAGTAGATTCCGGGAAAGCGGGAGAAATAATTCTCCTTGAATCGCTCCGGATCTTTATAGAGCGTGCGCAGCATCGCAGGCCACGGCTGGGTCAGCACCAGGAAGCCTTTGCCGGCGCCTTCGATCTTGTTGCCTTTGTCATCGAGAATCTCAGGAAAGACTCCCGGCAGGGGCAGCGTTGCCGAGCCTGGTTTGGCCGGTGTGGCGCCGGGAATCGGCGAAATCATGATCGCTCCGGTTTCCGTCTGCCACCATGTATCCACAATCGGGCAGCGCTCCTTGCCGATCACCTTGTGATACCACTTCCACGCCGCCGGATTGATCGGCTCGCCCACGGAGCCAAGCAGCCGCAGCGAAGAAAGATCGTGGCCTTCGGGCCACTGGTCTCCCTGGCGGATAAATGAACGGATGGCGGTGGGCGATGTATAGAAGATGGTGACGCGATATTTCTCGATCAGCCGCCAGAAGCGGTCCTGCTTGGGCCAGTCAGGAGCGCCTTCATACATCATTGCGGTGGCTCCTGCGGCCAGCGGTCCGAACACTACATAGGAATGTCCCGTCACCCAGCCGATATCCGCGGTACACCAGTAGACATCGTCATCACGGATATCAAAGACCCACTTCATCGTGGACAGCACCTGCGTGAGATAGCCGCCGGTGGAGTGCACCACGCCTTTCGGCTTGCCGGTGGTGCCGGAGGTATAGAGCACATAAAGAGGATGCTCGCTGTCGAGTTGCTCGGCGGGGCAGGTTTCGGGACGGTCGAGCGTCATATCGTCCCACCAGTGATCGCGGCCTGATTGCATGTGCGTGGGGATTTCCTGGCGCTTGTAGACGATCACGTTCTTGACCGTGGGACAGTGTTTCAGCGCCTCATCTACGCTCTGTTTTAAGGGGACATCTTTGCCGCGACGCAGTCCGCTGTTGGCGGTAATCACGATCTGCGCTTCCAGATCCTGGATGCGCGTCTTCAGCGCCTCGGCCGAGAATCCGCCGAATACCACGGAGTGCGTAATCCCCAGGCGCGCACATGCGAGCATGGCAACCGCCGCTTCCGGAATCATGGGCATATAAATGATAGAGCGGTCGCCGGTCTTCAGTCCCAGTTCCTTCAGGGCATTGGCAAATTTGCAGACCTTGCGGTATAGCTCCTGGTAGGTCAGCGTGCGCTGCTCAAAGTTCTCGCCTTCCCAGATGATGGCTGCCTTGTTGCGCCGCCAGGTGGTCAGATGGCGGTCGAGGCAATTGTATGCGACATTGGTCTGGCCGCCGATAAACCACCTGGCAAAGGGCGGATTCGACCAGTCGAGAACTTTGCTCCAGGGCGCGAACCAGTGCACGGCCTGGGCCTGCTCCGCCCAGAATTTTTCCTTGTCGTCGGCAGCCGCTTGGTAGAGCCGCTTGTATTCGTCCAGTGACTTGATGGACGCAGAGTTGCTGAATTCAGCAGGTGGATTGAATACCTCGTTTTGTTCCATGGCGGAGAAATTCTAACGCCAGCCGTGGCTGGATTCAAACACCCCCAAGCGGTTTACCACAGATCAACACAGATGACGCTGAAAACCAAAACCTTTCCCACTGATCAACACAGATGACACAGATAAAGCCGAAAGGACATAGAGGTTCATCACTGGGAATGGCCGATCCGTGTCATCTGTGTTTACTGTTCGTCAAATTCTTCTCGACTCATGAAAGATTTATCCCTCGCAGCCGAGGGCGGCTGCGCTCCATAATGATTCTCGTTTTAGTTGCGGCATAGTTGCGCTGTGTTTTTACCTGTGGTGAGATTCCTGATCAGCGGCCAAATGGGTCTTGGCGCGCACTGCCAGGCGGATTGCCTTTTCCAGCGTTGCCGGATCGTCAATGGGTGGCTGGCAAGAGAAGCCGCTGCATAACACGGCCACAGTTTTGCCTTGCTTAATGGCGGGCAAATTGGGAATGGTCTCAGCCAAGGCAGGCGGCAGCATCTGCGGAACGGCCTCTCCGGAGCGCAGGCAGAGAACACCTTTATTCAGCGAGAACTGGCCAGCCGCTGAATTCACCAGGGCTTGTGCTTCTTTGCCTTCCCCCACAATCACAATCTGCGTGTGCGCATTCAGGTACATATCCAGCGCGATGGCGTATGTCGAAGCAAACATTCCATAGTGCTCCGCGATCCCGGCAAATGCCTCCAGGGTGTCTTCTGCCAGATTGCGGTACTTGTTCTCATTCGTATAAGAGTACAGCCTGAGCAGGGCAATCGCTGTTGCTGGATTTCCGGCGGGAGTAGGCGAATCCTGCAGCGCCTTGCGCCGCGCCGTGAGTGCGCCCAGGGTCTGGCTGTTTTGCGGAATATCGAAAAAGCCGCCGCTGGTCTCATCGGCAAAGTTGGCGAGCATGTGACCGGCAATCCTGTGGGCAAAGTTGAAATAGGTGAGGTCGGAGGTGGCTTCGTAGGCATCCAGACAGGCAATGATGGTGAAAGCATAGTCATCCAGCACGCCCGGCGCCTGCCGCTTGCCTGCCTGCGGATCAGAATAGGCAATCACATGCTGCAGGCCAGTTTGCGGATGCCAGCCTGCCGACAGGATTCGGTCGAGGGACCGCAGCGCAAACTTGCGGGCGTTTTCCAGGTGCAGGGCTTGCGCGGCCGCCAAATACGCCGAAATACAGAGCGCATTCCAGCTTACATAGATAGTTTTATCCACGTAAGGCGTAGGACGCTGCAATCGCGCCGCATACATCTTCTTTCTGGCTGAATCGAGAATAGCCCGTACCTGCTCAACACGCTGGTTCAGCCGCTGCGCAATCTCTTCCGGTGTGTTGGTCACGTGAAGAACATTCTTCTGGTGATTGTGGTGCATGTCGCCCACTTCGCCAATGTCATAGTGCAGGGTGGCCACTTCAAGCTCTTCACCGCTCAGCACAGCTTTGGTTTCGTCCAGAGTCCAGGTGAAATAATCGCCATCGTCGTCGAGCGAGTAATCGGCGTCCTGGGAGCCATAGAAGCCGCCATGCTCCTGGTCGGTGAGCCATTCGTTCATCCAGCGAATGATGTCACGCGCCACAAAGGCGAACTTCTCATCGCGGGTAAGCTGCCACGCGTGAACGTAGTTTTTCAGCAGCTCCGAATTGTCATAAGACATTTTCTCGAAGTGCGGCACCACCCAGTGTTCGTCCACGGAGTAGCGGTGAAATCCTCCGGCCAGGTGGTCATAGACTCCGCCGTCCGCCATTTTCTTCAGCGTGGTGGTCACAATGTCGAGCAGTTGCGAGTCGCCGGTCTCCACGTGCCGCTGCATCAGCAGATCAACCGCGCTGGGATGCGGGAATTTGGGCGCCGATCCGAAGCCGCCATGCTCGGCGTCAAACATCTTCACCGCCGATTCCACAAGGCGGTCGATCAGGTGCGGCTGCAACGAGCCGGATTTGCCGGTGAAGGACTCCGCCTGACTGATGGCCGTCATCACGTTATCCGCCGATTCCTGCACGTCGGCCAGCTTCTCGCGATAGGCCTGCGCCAGAGTCAGCAGCACGCGCTTGAAACTCGGGCGACCATAGCCATCCTGGGGAGGGAAGTAGGTGCCTCCGTAATAGGGTTTGCCTTCAGGAGTGAGAAATCCGGTGAGCGGCCAGCCACCCTGTCCGCTGATTGCCTGTACTCCCGACTGATAACGGCTGTCCACATCGGGACGCTCGTCGCGGTCTACCTTGATGGCGATGAAGTTCTCGTTGATGATCTGGGCGATTTCAGGGTTTTCATACGACTCCCGATCCATCACATGACACCAGTGGCACCATACCGCGCCGATATCGAGCAGGATGGGCTTGTTCTCCCGCTGGGCTTTTTCGAAAGGTTCCGGCCCCCACTCATGCCAGTGAATAGGCTGGTGCATGGCAGAACGAAGATAGGAAGAGGAGGCGCGGGAAAGCGAGTTCAGGTGCTCGGTGCTCATGCCATTAGTTTATAGCTTTGGCGCGGACGGTGTTCCTGGGCCGCCCGGACCGAAGATTGGTTATTTGACAATAGGCTGAGATGAACCGGAACACGGAACAAACAGTGCTAACTGCTTTGCCTGCAACACAAATCTTGTTCCGGTTGGCATTTCCTGTTCCGGTACAGAAGCGGAACAACGCAAACTCATTGGCAAAATTACCATAAGTTCCAATTGGAATCCTTGGAAGCCGGCAAGCACGCTGACGCCAGGAAATTCGGAGCGCGGCGGCATATGGGGTTAACATTATAGTAATATTTCTATGTGAAAGACGATACAGGGAATGCAGCGGAAATGCAAGAGGTTGAAGAAGAGAATTGCACCCCAAAATCTCTCGACCGGCAGAAAAGAAGGCTTTCACCATAGCGCGGCAGGCCGCAACCAAACGGCAAAACCTTTGCAATACAGAGGAACAGAGTAAGCAGAGGCAATAAGAATCAAAACCTTAACTACGGAGACATGGAGACATGGAGACTAAATTATTGGGTGATTTGGTAATGGAAAAAATCAGACCCGATCCTTACCTCTTCCAATTACTCATTTACCAAATTACTCAATTACCCATTTCCGCTGGCGGCCTTTGCGTCGTTGGCGGCCTTTGCGGTAAAACTTAGGTTCTCTGAAAGGGGCCTCCATGAACCTCGTCAATCACGGCTTCCGCCTGGCCGCGCGTCCCGTGGGTTTACCTAAACGCAGTGACTGGAATTATGTTGAAGAGCCGGTGCGGGAGCCGGGTGAGGGCGAGTTCCTGGTGAAGAATCTCTACATCTCGCTCGATCCTGCCATGCGCGGCTGGATGAACGAGGGCCGCTCCTATATTGCTCCCGTGGAGATTGGCGCGGTGATGCGCGCCATGGCCGTTGGCCGGGTGATGGCCTCCAAAAATCCTTCTTTCACGGTTGGAGACCACGTAACCGGCATGTTCGGCATGCAGGAGTACGCGTTGTCCAATGGCACGAGTGTGAATAAAGTTGACGCCAAACTTGCGCCGCTGCCCATTTATATAGGCGCGCTGGGAGGCGCCGGACTTACCGCCTATTTCGGATTGCTGGAGGTGGGTCAGGCCAAGGCCGGCGAGACCGTGGTGATTTCCGGCGCTGCCGGGGCGGTGGGCATCGTCGCAGGGCAGATCGCCAAAATCAAAGGCTGCCAGGCAGTGGGAATAGCTGGTGGTCCGGAGAAGTGCCGGTATATCAAAGAAGAGCTGGGCTTTGATGCCGCCATTGATTACAAGAGTGAGGATGTCACGCAAGCCCTCCGCCAGCATTGCCCCAAGGGCATCGATGTATATTTCGATAACGTAGGCGGCGACATTCTCGATGCTGCACTGGCGAATCTCGCCCGTTATGGCCGTGTGGTCATCTGCGGCGCCATCTCCCAGTACAACAACACTTCAGGAATCAAAGGTCCTTCCAACTATCTCTCGCTGCTGGTCAATCACGGACGCATGGAAGGCTTTGTGGTTTTTGAGTATGCCGCGCGTTACCAGGAGGCTGCGCGGGAGATGGCCGGCTGGATGATGGCCGGCAAACTCAAGTCACGCGAAGACATTGTGGAAGGGCTGGAAACTTTTCCTGAGACGCTGTTGCGCCTTTTCCGCGGGGAGAATATCGGCAAGTTGATGATCAAGGTTTCGGATTAGCTTCTAGCTACTAGCTACTAGGGCTCTGACCGCATGGAAATAGGAATCGAGGCATTGCGGTGCATTACAGCTATGGCGCTGGCTTCGCCAGCTCTGCTCCTTATCTATTTCTATACCCACAGCTTGCGCTGTGGGGCTAGAAGAATGCCGCCAGCTTCGCTGGCTAATGCCGAAGGCAACCAGGCCGAGCAACTTGATGAACTTCGAGAAATTGTCCCACCAGCTTCGCTGGCTATGTCCCAAAAAATCACGCGGTCAGAGCACCAGCGGCTTATTTCAGGTCCAGCGGTTTCCACTCCGAGCCGTTCTTGATGGCCAACTGAATCGGCCTGGGCGGCCCTTTCCTGGGTATCGTCACTTCTGCCCACAGCTCTTCTCCAGTGCGCCTGATGCCAATATCCGCGTGCTCAGGAATGAAGAATGCCAACTGTGAATTCAGGATTGCTTTCTCTGAATTATTTCTGAAACGCCACCCTCTGCTCACCGTCAATTCGGTATTCGCATCGGTTTTGGTTGCGACCAGTTGCCCATCGACTACGGAAAGCTGTACTTGGTTTTGGCCAGAGTCATTTTTTTCGTCGAACCAGGGAGCATTCACCTCCAGGTTCAGGGTGAGATAGCGCCCGCGAATCAACGCATCAGGATCGACGGAAACGGTGCGCACCCACACCCGTGGACGGGTCATGCGGTCATAGAGCAATTTGCCGCCCACACTCAGGACAAGGGCAACATGCAGCAGCGTAACAATCAATGCTTTCTTCAGAAATGAATTCATCGCGCGCCTCCCGCAACGGCTGTCCGTGCAATCAGGTCTGTCCGGAGGCGGTTGAGCAGCCAGCCTCCCAGCAGGAATATGATTCCCAGCGAGATAAGGCCTGTGGCCCGGCCCAGCTTGTCCAGCACGCTGGAGAAATAGAACCCGATCACAGTGATCGCAAACAGCGCACTGCCATAGTTAATGAATAGTTTGCGGTGAGCGTTTACGCCCCACGCGCAAAGGAGGGTTGCGCCCACGGCCATCCAGAGATAGAGCCAGGCATCTTCCCAATGACGCTCATTGCGGCTGATCACCCCAAGCACCGCCACCCAGCCCGCAAAGACAAACATCCAGACAGCCTGTTTTCTGCGCGCGATGAAGGCGATCACCAGTGGTGGAACATAAGCGAGAACGCATCCCAGCACCAGGAGCGAGGCCGGTATATCTGATTTATAACGTCCCCACCAAAACCCGTCGCTGGATTCGAGGACTGCCACGACGAGGGGTATAAAGGCAAGGCATCCAGTCCAGATCAGGCCGAGGCGCAACTGCTTATATTCCTCTTTCTCCGGCTGTGCTGAAAGAAAAAGAATGGCGAGCAGCAGCAGGCCTTGTGATGGGAGTGCCCAGGTACTGTGATATTTCTCCGTAGCCAACACCCATTCTCCCGCCAGCCACCAGGGAATCAGCAGGGCGGCGAGCAGCGCCTGCGGCCACTGGCGCAGCACCAGCCAGCCAATCCCAGCGCCCAGCGCCCAGAGCATGATTCCGCCCGGCCAGTGCTCCTGCAGGTTGAAGATCTGGCCAGCCATGTAGATTCCGCCGCCCAGCGCGATGGTTCCTGCAGTATGCAGCGCCGTGCCCATCATGGGGACTTTAGACGCGAGCAGGCCAGCCGCCACATGGAAGATAGCCACCATCGCCAGGACTGCGCCGAAGCGGGTGCCGGGTGATAGTTCGTTCCAGTGGGCCGCCACAAACAACAGCACGCCCGCACACAGCATGAGGGTGCCAAAGCCTACGGCCAGTATCGCGGGCCAGCGCCATTTCCTGTTGTCCTTTTGACTTTCGAATTGAAGAATTCGTTCTGCCGCAGCGGGATCGATCAGGCGCGCTTCCGTCCACTGTTGCAGCTTCTTTTCAAGGTTTTGCATGAGGGAAAGATACCGCAGTTCAACCGACAGGGAAGCGGCAAAGTGCGGCACGAGAGTAACTAGCCAATAGCCACGGCCAAAACCTTTTAACCGCAGTCGGACATGGGACTTGAGTCCCACCCAGAAAAGATGAAAATAGGTATGAGCGACTGCGTGGGCGAAAGCCGAATCTCTGTGGCGCCTGCAAGAGCCCGCACCGCAGTCTGGCTTGGACATCGCATCGTA
>QHVI01000091.1 GCA_003223515.1 Candidatus Angelobacter sp. Gp1-AA117 | reverse complement strand
CCTGGAGCCGGACGCGCGCGAGGAGCAGGCGAAGAAGGTTATTGCGGAGGAGAGTAGCGCGGCATTCGATTTAAGCCGGGTGCCCCTATTGCGGGGAGTATTGGTGCGTATGGATGATGACGACCATGTTTTGGGGCTGACGCTGCACCACAGTATCTGTGATGAGTGGTCGTTGGGAGTATTGATGGAGGAGTTGGAGCAGTTGTATGAGGCGTATGGGAGGGGAGAAGAGTCGCCGCTGCCGGAATTGCAAATGCAATATGGGGAGTATGCGCTGGAGCAGAGGCAAGGACTGGATGGAGAGAAGCTTCAGCAGCAGATGGAGTATTGGAAGGAACAGTTGGAGGGGATGCCGCAGGTGCTGGAGTTGCCGACGGACCACGGGCGGCCGGCACAGATGAGTTTCCGCGGAGGAATGCTTGCGCGAGACGTGCAGAGCGATTTGCTGAAAGGTCTGAATGCAGTGGGAAGAGGAGAAGGGGCCAGCTTATTCATGACCTCGCTGGCTGCGTTCCAGGTGCTGCTGATGAGGTATACCGGTCAGGAGGATTTTGGAATTGGCATTTCCATCACCAACCGTAACCGTACAAACACACACGGACTGATTGGTTTCTTCGTGAACACCCTGGTAATACGCGCGAGCCTGGGAGGAGAGCCGACTTTCCGCGCCATCCTGCGGCATGTCAAGCAGACAGCGCTGAACGCCTACGAGCATCAGGATCTGCCATTTGAAAAGCTGGTCAAAGAATTGGCTCCAGACCGCGACCTGAGTCGTGGTCCGCTCATTCAAGTAATGTTCACAGTTCCCAGACCCACGGATTCGAAATTCGGGCCATTTGAAGTGAGCGACTTCGAAACAGATATTCGAACCTCCAAGTTTGACTTCGCCATGTATGTCGAGGAGTCCGAAGAGCCGAAGATTGCGCTCAATTACAGCACGGACCTGTTTGAAGTAGAGACCATGGAGCGGATGCTGGGCCATTACGAGCGTCTGCTGCAGGCCATTGTGGAAAATCCGGAGCAGCGGGTTTGGGAATTGCCTCTGTTGACCGGTGCGGAACGGGACCAACTGCAAAAATGGGGCCAGACCGGCAGAGACTACCACGGCGATAAGACCATCGCAGAATTGTTCGAAGAATGTGCCGCCAGGATGCCGAAGAAAGTGGCCCTGGAATACATGGGCCAGGAGTTGACCTATGCAGAGCTGAACCGCAGAGCGAACCAGTTGGCGCATTACCTGAGAACCATTGGGGGGAAGCGGGAAACGCGAGTGGCCATTGGCGTGGAGCGTGGATTGGAAATGGTAGTGGGGATACTAGCAGTGTTGAAGGCGGGGGGAGCCTATGTGCCGCTGGATCTGTCGTATCCGGAGCAGCGCTTGCAATTCATTTTGCAGGACAGCGCTCCGGTGGCGTTGCTGGCGCGGAGTGCTTTGCAGGACTTGCCGGGAGGAATTGAGGCAGGCATACAGATTGTCGATGTGGAAAATGATCTTGTCTATGGATACCTGCCGGAGACGAATCTGGAGCGGGCGGAGACGGGAGTTGACCCGGAATGCCTGGCTTATGTGATCTACACGTCCGGTTCGACTGGAGAACCGAAGGGCAGCGAGATACCCCATCGCAGTATTCCCGGCTTCATTTTTGGAACTGACTATGTGCCCTTCAACGAGCAAACGGTGCTGTTGCAGCATTCTTCCGTGAGCTGGGATCCGCTGACGCTGGAGTTGTGGGCAGCGCTGTTAACCGGCGGACGGTGCGTGTTGGCGCACCAGCAGCGGGTAACGAGCGGTGAAGAAATCCGCGAGTATGTCCACCGCAACAGAGTCAATACCCTGTGGCTGACGGCAGCCTTGTTCAACTCGATCGTGGAAAGCGACGTGAAGTGCCTGGAAGGAGTGAAGTATCTGATGACCGGGGGAGAGACGGCCTCGGTGACACACATCCGGCGCGCCTTGCAGGAGTTGCCGGGGATACGGTTGGTGAACGGGTACGGACCTTCGGAATGCACCGTGTTCAGCAGTTGCTATGTCGTACCGGCGGATTTGCCTGCGAGCGTGCTCTCACTGCCCATCGGCAAACCGATTGGAGACCGGCGGATGTATGTGCTGGACTCATGGATGAACGTGACACCTGTCGGAGTAGCGGGAGAGGCATTTATTGCTGGAGCGAGTGTACCGCGAGGATACATGGGGCATTCGGACATGACGGCTGAAAAATTTGTGCCCGATCTGCATAGCGCTCGCGGCGGAGAGCGTTTGTACCGGACTGGAGATCTGGTTCGGTGGCGGAAGGACGGGACCATTGAGTTTGTAGGGCGCAATGACCATCAGGTGAAGATTCGCGGCTTCCGAATTGAATTGGGAGAGATTGAAGCAATCCTGCAACAGCAGAGTGGGGTGCAGTGCTGTGCTGTGGTGGCGAAGACCGGTGTGAATGGAAACAAACGGCTGGTGGCGTATGTGGTTGGGGAGCGGAATCTCGAAGAGTTGCGGCGGGACCTGAAAGGCAAGCTTCCAGCGTACATGATCCCCAATGCCATCGTGGGCATGCAGGAGTTGCCGTTGACGAGCAATGGGAAGCTGGACCGGCAGACATTGGAAACGTTAAAGGATGTAGATCCGGGTGATTCTGAAGATTACTACGAAGCTCCGCGTACTGCGGTAGAGGAACAACTGGCAGAGATTTGGGCCACGGTGCTGGAAGTAATCGCCAACCATTGCAGAACTGGCAGAGGTAATCGAGCTGGGGTTGAAATCACGGGTAAGGAAACCGGAAGACGACCAGGACTTCATACGAACGCAAAGATCTTCACCTTCTGTTTTTCCGCTTTCCTACCAGCAGGAGCAGCTTTGGTTTCTCGACCAGTTCCAGCCGGGCAGCGACTTCTACAACGTGCCCCTGGCCTGGAGGCTCACAGGCGACCTGGATGTCCCTACGTTGGAGCGGAGTCTGCAGGAGGTGGTGCGGCGGCATGAACAACTGCGGACCTGCTTTGTGATGGACCCGCAGGAAGGACTGAGGCAGAAAGTTGTTGGGGAGAAGCTCGAGGTGCGGTTGCCGGTAATAGATTTGCGGCATTTAGCGGCAGGCGAGCGGGAGGAGCAGGCGAAGAAGATCATAGCGGAGGAGGGGAGCAAGCCCTTTGATTTAACCCAGGTGCCCTTGTTCCGCGGCGTGCTGGTGCGGATGGAAGAAAGGGAGCACGTTTTGGGTTTGACCCTGCACCACATTATTTCCGACGACTGGTCTTTGCGCATTTTGATGAGCGAGTGGGGGCAATTGTATGAGGCATACGGCAAAGGAGAAGAGTCGCCGCTGCCCGAATTGAAAATGCAATATGGGGAGTATGCGTTAGAGCAGAGGGAGACGCTGAGCAGAGGAAAATTCCAGCAGCAGATTGACTATTGGAAAGAACAGTTGAAAGGAATGCCGCAAGTGCTGGAGTTGCCGGCGGACCACGCGCGGCCGATGCGCCAGAGTTTCCGCGGAGGGATAGAGCAGCGAGTTTTAAGCAGCGAGCTCGTGGCAGGTCTGAATGCCGTGGGAAAGAGGGAGAGGGCCAGCTTATTCATGACGGCATTGGCGGTGTGCCAGGTGCTGCTGATGAGGTACACCGGGCAGGAAGATTTTGGCGTGGGCACTGTGGTAGCCAACCGCAAGCGGGCAGAGATGGAATCCATGCTCGGTTTCTTCCTGAATACGCTGGTGATTCGCGCCAATCTGGGCGGTGAGCCGAGCTTTCGTGAAGTCCTGCAGCGGGCGCGGGCGGCAGCGCTGGCCGGGTACGAGCATCAGGATGTGTCATTTGAAAAATTGGTGGAAGAATTGGCGCCGGACCGCGATGTCAGCCGTACTCCCATATTTCAAGTGCTGTTTACCACGCTTGGCGAACCCGACACATTGCAATTCGGGGAATTGGAGTTGAGCGGCTTCCAGATAGATATCGGGATGTCTAAGTTCGATCTCGTTCTGAGCTTACAGGAAGCCAAGGAGGGCGCAGCAGTCACGATCAACTACGCAGTTGACTTGTTCGAAGCGGAAACCATCCAGCGGATGCTGGGACATTACGAGCAGTTGCTGAAGGCGGTGGTGGAAAATGCCACGCAGCGGGTGTGGGACCTGCCTTTGCTGACCGGGTCAGAGATGGAACAACTGCAAAGATGGAACCAGACCGCGCGAGATTATCCGCGCGACAAAACCATTGCAGGATTGTTCGAAGAGCATGCCGCAAGCACACCCAACACCGTGGCGGTGGAGTACGAAGAGCAGACATTGAATTACGGCGATTTGAATCGGCAAGCCAACCGGCTGGCGCATTATCTGCGAGCGCTGGGGGTGAAACCGGACACGCTGGTGGCCGTATGCGTGGACCGCAGCCCGGAAATGATCGTGGGGCTGCTGGCCGTAATGAAGGCGGGCGGGGCATTCGTGCCCATGGATCCTTCATATCCGGGCGACCGGTTGCAATTCATGCTGGAGGACAGCAGGCCGGCGGTGTTGTTGACCCAAAACCACCTTCGCGGGTTGTTCACGGAAATCAGGGAAGATCTGAAGATACTTGAGTTAGAGAGCGCAGAGGCATGGAGCCGTCAACCTGACTCGAACCCTGATCACGCCATTATCGGATGGACCCCCAATGATCTGGTGTACGTGATTTACACATCTGGCTCTACCGGGCAGCCCAAGGGCGTTGCCATGTCGCTGGGCGCCGCAATGAACATGATTGCCTGGCAGATGAATGAATCAGCATGGGCTGGACCACAGCGTACCTTGCAGTTTGCCGCATTCGGCTTTGATGTTTCATTTCAGGAAATCTTCAGCACCCTGTGCGCGGGCGGAACTTTGCTCCTGATCGATGAAGAGAAAAGACGCAATGCCACAGACCTGGCGCGCTATGTGATGGAGAAAGGCGTTCAGCGATTGTTTCTTCCTGTTGTGGGGCTGCAAATGTTTGCCGAGGGCGTGGCCGGGATGGGCGAGTCTTTCGATGGCGCACTGCAGGAAATCAACGTAGCCGGGGAGCAACTGCGCATCCATGACAAGATCAAGGCACTTTTCAAATGCCTGCAGCACTGCCGGTTGAACAACCATTACGGTCCGACCGAGACCCATGCTGCCAGTGCATTCCAACTGGGTATGGAAAGGGATCGCTGGCCCCTGTTGCCGCCGATCGGACAGCCCATTTCGAACGCGCAAATTTACATCTTGGATAAGCACCAGCAGTTCGTTCCCGTGGGAGTCGCAGGAGAAATCTACATCGGGGGAGCAGGCGTCGCGCTAGGATATTTCAACCGTCCGGATTTAACCGAAGAACGTTTCCTGAAGAACCGCTTCGCCAAAGAAGAGGGAGCGCGGATGTACCGGTCAGGGGACCTGGGGAGATGGCGGCCGGATGGAACCATCGAGTTTATCGGACGGAATGATTCCCAGGTGAAGATACGCGGCTACCGCGTGGAGTTGGGTGAGATTGAGGCGATGCTGCAGCAGCAGAGCGGGGTGCGAGGCTGTGTGGTGGTGGCGAAGACCGACGCAAATGGAAGTAAAAGGCTGGTGGCGTATGTGGTTGGAGACCGGGATTGTGATGAGTTGCGGCGCGATCTGAAAGGTAGGCTTCCGGCCTATATGGTTCCAAGCGCCATTGTGGCCTTGCCGGAGTTGCCGCTCTCGGGCAACGGGAAGGTAGACCGTGAGGCCTTGGAAAAACGCGAGGACCTGGGGTCGGGAGCCGGGCACTACGAAGCTCCTGGCACTGCGGTAGAGCAGCAACTGGCAAAAATCTGGGTTGAGTCGCTGGAAGTCCGGCGCGTTGGGAGGCACGATGATTTCTTTGATCTGGGAGGACACTCATTGCTGGCGACATTAGTAGCGACAAGGATGGGGAGCACATTTGGAATCCATGTTCCTGTCCGGGCATTATTCGAGTCGCCTACGCTTGCCGAACTGGCAGAGGTGATAGAAGCCGGCTTGAAATCACCGGGAAGGAAATTAGGGAGCGACAAGGGCGCAGTAAGAACGCCGGTAGCTTCTCCAAGGCCTTCTCTTTTCCCGCTGTCCTACCAGCAGGAGCAGCTTTGGGTACTGGATCGCTTCAATCCCGGCAATGCGTTCTACAACATTCCGATCACATGGAGGCTCAAAGGCGATCTGGATGTTTCCCGCATGGAGAGAAGCTTGCAGGAGGTCGTGCGCCGGCATGAAAGCCTGCGAACCTGCTTTGTGATGGAGCACGAAGAACCAAGGCAGAAAGTTGTAGAGGCGGCACTCGATGTGCGGTTGCCGGTACTGGATCTGCGGCAGTTGGAGTTGGGCGAGCGAGAGCAGCAGGCGAGGAAGATTGTGGCGGAAGAGGCGGCCAAGCCATTTGAGTTAAGCCAGGCGCCCTTGATGAGGGGAGTGTTGGTGCGGATGGAGGAGAGGGAGCACGTTTTAGGGCTGACGCTGCACCACATTATTTGTGACGACTGGTCGCTGGGTGTCTTGATGAAGGAGTTGGGGAAATTGTATGAGGCGTATGGAAGAGGAGAAGAGTCGCCGCTGCCGGAATTGGTAATGCAATATGGGGAGTATGCACTGGAGCAGAGAGAAGGGCTGAGCGGAGGAAAGTTCCAACAGCAGATGGAGTACTGGAAAAGACAGTTGGAGGGGATGCCGCAGGTGCTGGAATTGCCGACGGACCACGTGCGTCCGGCGCGCGAGAGTTTCCGCGGAGCGTCAGAGCAGCGAATTCTACGCAGCGGCCTGCTGGAACGCGTGAACGCCCTGGGTAGAGCAGAGAAGGCGAGCTTGCTCATGACCATGCTGGCGGCCTTTCAGGTGCTGCTGATGAGATACAGCGGCCAGGAGGATTTTGGAGTCGGCACCGTGGTAGCTAACCGCAAGCAGATGGAGACCAAAGAGCTGATTGGTTTCTTCCTGAACACGCTGGTGATCCGCGCCGATCTGGGCGGCAAGCCCACCTTCCGCGAAGTGCTGCGCAGGGTGCGGGAGTCGGTGCTGGCCGGGTATGAGCATCAGGACCTGGCATTTGAAAAGCTGGTGGAAGAATTGGCGCGCGAGCGTGACGTTAGCCGCAGCCCTGTCTTTCAAGTGGCGTTTACGTTGTTGCGAAGATCGATGGAGGGCAAGTCGGAATTAGGCGGATTGGAGATAGTCCCATTCGAACTGGATCCCGGTACGTCTAAGTTCGATCTCATCCTGGGTGTAGAAGAAGCCGGACAGAACGCAGCGCTTAGCCTCAACTACAGCAAAGACTTGTTTGAGGCGGAAACCATCCGGCACATGCTGGAACAGTATGAGCGTCTTCTGGAAGGAATCGTTGCAGATGCTGACCAGCCGGCTTGGGCGTTGCCCATGATGAGCGAACTGGATGAGAAGGTACTGTCCGGCTGGAATTCTGCAAAACCGGCTTCGCCTGAAGAGAAGAACATCATTGAGGTTCTCGACGCCTATGCAGTGGGCTGGCCGCAGGAACCGGCTGCAATTTTCGATGGAACACAACTGAGCAATGGGGAGCTGAACAGCAGGGCCAACCAGGTTGGAATTTATCTGGGCTCTATGGGAGTGGGACCGGAGTCACTGGTGGGTATTTTCATGCCGCATTCGAGGGAGATGTTGGTGGCCATGCTGGGCGTACTGAAAGCCGGTGGCGCATGGCTGCCTCTGGATATCCTGAATCCCAAAGATCGTTTGCGGTCCATCATGGAAAGTTCGAAAGTTGCCGTGTTGCTGACCGTGGAGAGCCTGCGCAAGCGCCTCCCGCAGACTGATACACCTGTGGTTTGTCTGGATTCGGAATGGGAGAAGATAGGGCAGCACAGCGCAACCAGTCCTGAGGTTCAGATCAATCCCCGGAACCTCGCCTGTGTCATCTATGCCGCTGCCTTGGAGGGACATGCCCAAGGTCTCATGCTTGAGCACAGCGCGCTGATGAATCTTGCCGTCACTGATATGGCTCATCAGAATGGCCATGCCCGGAAGAATAGCAGTCTGGAAATCTGGCGGCGCTTGACTTCCAGTTCTTTCCCGGTTTCCGCTTCGGCCTTACTCACACCTGTTGCAGAAGGGCAAGCAAACAGATTCAAGCCACGCGGCAATGCGGAGATCTACCTTCTTGATTCGCACTTCCAGCGTGTTGCCCTGGGAGTTCCGGGGGAACTGTGGATGGGCGGACCTGCCGCGGGCCGGGGCTACCTGGGGCAGCCTTCACTGACTGCGGAGAAGTTCCTTCCCAATCCGTTTACATCGGAAATGGGCCGATGGATACGCGGGAGTGGGGAGCGCGCCCGATATAGAGAGGATGGAACGATCGAGCTTATGGGCAGACTTGATGAGCGCGTGGAGATCGAAGGCGTCCCGGTGGATCTGCGGGAAATTGAGGCCACTGTGGCGAGCTATGAGAACGTGCAGGAGGCGGTGGCAGTTGTTCGTCCCAATGGCGAACTGGTGGCTTATGTCGTGGTCCGCAACGAAAAGAGATTGGGGCAAAACGAGCTGCGCAGCTATCTTGATGACAAGCTGCCTCTGTACATGATTCCGGGCACTTTTATTACCTTGCAGCAGTTGCCCAGGAATGCCAGAGGTGAGGTGGATCGGGCTGCCTTGTCGGTTCTGGGCCAGGAGCAATTGACAAAGGAATTTGTGCTCCCGCGCACCGAATTGGAACAAACCATTGCTGCTGCCTGGAAGGCCGCCCTCGGCATCGACCAGGTGGGCGTGTATGACAATTTCTTCGATCTCGGCGGACACTCGCTCCGCATGATCCAAATTCATCAGAAGCTGCGGGCGGAACTTTCGGTTGATATTGAACTTCTCCACCTCTTTCAATTTCCTACTATTGATTCTCTCGTCCGCTTTCTGAACGCAGGTTACAACTTCGAAGGGAAGTCCCGCGAAACGCGGGACCGCGCAGGACGGCAAAAAAGCGCTATCCAGAAATTAAGAAGGACGCACACACAATGAGCAGAGATGTACTGGACGGAATAGCAATCATCGGCATGGCGGGGCGGTTTTCCCAGGCTCCCAATCTCCAGCGGTTCTGGGAGAACCTCTTTCAGGGAACTGAATCGATATCGTTTTTCTCCGAGCAGGAATTGGAACAGGCCGGATTCAGGCCTGAACTGATTCGCCATCCGAATTATGTGAAAGCCAGGGGAGTGCTGGAAGGCGCTGATTTGTTCGATGCCGGTTTTTTTGGTTACTCGCCGCGCGAAGCAGAGCTGACGGACCCGCAGATACGGTTGTTTCTGGAATGCGCCTGGGAAGTTCTGGAATTCGCAGGATGGAACCCGGAGAAATTCCCCGGCATGATCGGCGTTTATGCCGGAATGTCATTCAGCTCTTATGTATGGCAGCTTGCGGGAGAAGATACCGACGGCGATTCAGTCAGCGCTTTTCGCATCCTCCTGGGTGGCGCCGAGAAGGACCACCTGGCGACCACCATATCGTATCGCCTTAACCTGCGCGGCCCGAGCTTGAACATCCAGACTGCCTGCTCTACCTCGCTGGCCGCTGTGCATACGGCTGCCCGGGCGGTAATGACCTATGAGTGCGATATGGCGATTGCCGGCGGATCGACCGTCAATGTACCCCAGCGTACCGGCTACTTGTACGAGCCCGGAGGAATTTCTTCAGCAGATGGTCACTGCCGCAGCTTCGATGCCGAGGCCAGCGGCTCGGTGAGCGGTGATGGGGTTGGAGTCGTTCTCTTGAAGCGTCTGGAGGATGCAGTTGCTGACGGCGATACGGTGTATGCGGTCATCAAGGGCTCGGCGATGAATAACGATGGTCGCAGGAAAGTTGGTTTCACTGCACCCGCGGTGGAAGGGCAGGCGGAAGTCATTGCCCTGGCGCTTGCCGCAGCAGAAGTGGAATGTGAAAGCATTGGTTATGTCGAGGCCCATGGCAGCGCCACGGCGATGGGCGATCCGATTGAGATTGCGGCGCTCAACCAGGTCTATGGCCAGGCAGGCCTCAAGCCCGGAAGCATTGCCGTGGGATCGGTGAAAAGCAATCTTGGTCATCTGAACTCGGCTGCCGGAGTGGCTGGGCTGCTGAAGACCGTTCTGGCCCTCCAGCATGGCTCTATTCCCGCCTCCCTGAATTTTCGTCAGCCCAACCCCGCGATTCCTTTCGCCCGCGGACCTTTCCGTGTGAACCACACGCTCACGCCCTGGCCGCAGAGCAATAAGCCCAGGCGTGCAGGAGTAAGTTCCTTCGGGATCGGCGGCACCAATGTTCATGTGATTCTAGAGGAAGCGCCGGAGAAAAAACCATCAGAACCGGCGAAGCCGTGGCAACTCATCACCATCTCTGCCCGGGGCCGCGAGGCGCTGGAGCGAGCGACGGATCAACTCGCCACACATCTTCTCGAACATCCAGAACAGAATTTTGCCGATGTCGCATTCACTTTGCAGGAAGGCAGGAAAGCTTTTGAGCGCAGACGCATGGCTGTCTGTCGCGATCCTTCCGCCGCGGCCAGCCTTTTGCAGGCCCGAACTCCTTCCCAGGTATTCACCGCTGTCGCACCATCGCGGCGGCGTCCGGTTGCTTTCCTGTTACCCGGCCTGGGAGATCAATACCTGGATATGGGGCGCGGCTTATATGAATCGGAGCCTGAGTTCGCGCGGCATGTGGACCATTGCTGTGAGCTTCTCCAGCCGCTTCTGGGAGTTGACCTGCGCAAGACCATGTATCCCGATCCCAGAGTGCGCCAGCAGAACGAAGTCAGGACGGAAGAACGCATGAACTTCCGCAGCCTGGTGCAGCGCGCGCGCGCAGACAATTCCCCCGCTTTGCAGGAAATTCACCGCACATTATGGGCGCAGCCCGCACTGTTTGTCATCGAGTATGCGCTGGCTAAGCTGTGGATGAGCTGGGGCATCGTTCCAGAAACCATGATGGGCTACAGCATTGGGGAATACGTGGCTGCGTGCCTGGCCGGCGTTATCTCTCTCGAAGACAGCTTGCGAATGCTGGCGGTCCGGGCGCAGAGAATTGAAGTGCTGGCTCCCGGCGCAATGCTGGCCATTGCAGCGTCAGAAGAAGAAGTCCGGCCGCTGCTCACCCCGGAAATTTCCATGGCGGGCATCAATGGCAGATCACTCTGCGTAGTTGCAGGTGCGCCGGAGGCAGTGGATGCATTACAGCAACGGCTGGTCCGCGAAGGCGAACTGGTATGCAGGCGGCTTCTTGCAACTCATGCTTTCCATTCACCCATGATGACGCCAGTGGCCGAGGAATTGACGAGAATCGCGCGCTCCATCCGTCTCAGCCCTCCCAAAATTCCTTACATCTCCAACGTAACCGGCAAACCGATTACGGATGCTGAAGCTACAGATCCCGCATACTGGGCGCAGCACCTCACGCAGCCGGTACAGTTTGCGGCAGGCTTGCAGCACATGTGCACGCCCACCGCTCCGGTATTCCTGGAGGTCGGTCCCGGTCAGATGTTGACCTCTCTTACCGAACAGTATCTTTCCGGCAAGGGCATGGCTGACCGGGTTGCGCTGCCCTCCCTGCCACATGCATCAGACGCGCAGCCGGATCGTGCTTTTATTCTCAGCACCCTTGGAAACTTGTGGCTGGCTGGCATTGAACCGGATTGGGCCGCTGTCCACCGCCATGAACGTCGAGGCCGCCTCCTGCTTCCCACGTATCCTTTTGAGCGGCAAAGCTATTGGCTTACGCCGCGCCGGCGGCCGCAGCCGAGACAGGAGGCCGAGCCCGCAAAGGCCGCTGCCGTAGCTGCACCGTTCGCCCAGGAAATAGCTTCATCCAACCACGGCATCCAGCCGGAAGATGATGGTGTAGAGAATTCGCGGGCACATCTGGGGGCCGAATTTGTCGCGCCCCGCAATTCCACTGAACAGAAGATTGCGGAAATATGGGAAGAGCTGTTGGGGATTCATCCCATCGGAATTCATGACGAGTTTCTCCGCCTGGGCGGCAATTCGCTTTTGGCCATAAAAGTAGCAGCGGAGTTGCGTGAAGCATTCCAGATCGAGTTTCCCCTTGCTGCGCTTTTCCAGGCGTCTTCCGTGTCTGAGATCGCCCTGGTGGTTGAGGATGCCCTGCTGACCATGATCGAGAACATGGATGACTCTGAACTCTCCGGAATGGAAACAAATGATATCCGTCCGTCCGCCATGGATTGAGGCTAAGCAATCTGGGGAAAACACGGAGCATCGCCGTATAGGGCTACGAAGATTCATCGGTTTTGCAAAGAAGGGAATTCATGGAGCAAGCGAAAGAAAAACTGAGGGCTTTTCTGGCACGGCACATCGCGGGCCGGACGATTGCCGATGAGGACCAGATTTTTGCCTCTGGCTTTGTCAATTCCATGTTTGCCATGCAACTCGTATTGTTCCTGGAAAAGAACTTCAAGATTGCCATCGGCGATGAAGACCTGGAACTAAAAAATTTTCAGAGTATCAACGCCATGGCCGAGCTGATAGAGAGAAAGACCGCACACTCTCAGAACGGTTCGAATTCATGAGTAGTCTTTTCCAGCAGCCGCAAGTATTCGAGTGTCACCGTAAGCCGTCTTTTCGCGCGTTGGCGGCAATCTCGTGAGAATGGGAGATTTCTAAAAACATGAGCAATGAAGTTCACGGCAAAGAGCCAGGCAATCATCAGGAGCGGATTTCCCGGCTCACACCGGCCCAGCGCGAAATGCTTGAGAAGCGGCTGCGGGGTGACGGACCACGCAACGCGTCCAAATCCGTCCTCAAGCGTCGTCCCACTCTGGACTATCCCATCACTGTTGAGCAGGAACACCTGTGGGTGCAGCAGCAGATAGACCCGAATGTCCATTACTTCAACCATAGCCATGCCTACCGGCTGAAAGGCGAGTTGAATATTGCTGCGCTGCAGCGAACCATCGATGAGATGGTGCGCCGCCATGAGAATTTCCGTACATCTATGCCGGAAATTGACGGCAAGCCCAGGGCGATAGTTGCCCCTCAGCTTCAGTTCCCGATCGAACGGGTGGAAGTTCCGGAGTTTCCTGTTGAAGACCGGTACGACCGTCTTCAGGCTCTGGTTACAGCCTACACGCGCCGTCCTTTTGACCTCGTGAATGGTCCTTTGATTCGAGTCGTTCTTTTCCGCGTCACGGAAGATGATCATGCAGTGATGATTACTCTCCATCACATCATCACGGATTTTGTCTCCTATGATCTGGTTGATCAGGAGTTCTTTACTCTCTACGACGCTTTTTCCCGCGGATTGCCATCCCCTCTTCCTGAACTGCCGGTTCAATATGGGGACTTCGCATATTGGCTGGACCAGTGGATGAAATCTGATGAAGCCGCCCGGCAGGCTGACTATTGGACCCGCAAACTCGCAGACCTGCCGCGCCTGGATCTGGTAACCGATATGCCCCGCCCGCGTAACCGGACTTTTGATGCCGTGCGCCTGGTCTGGATGTTGCCGCAGCCGTTGTGGGTGCAGTTTAAAGAGCTCACGTTTGCTGAGAACGTGACACGATTTACGGCTTTTCTGGTCGTCTTTGCCATGCTCCTGCGCGAATATAGCGGCAAAAATGATATTCCCATTGCCACCCCGGTGAGCAGCCGCAAGCACCTGGAAACTCAGCCTTTGATCGGCTACTTTCTCAATACCATCGTCTATCGTCTGGATTTATCGGGCAATCCCACTTTTCGTGAGTTGTTGCAGCGCACGCGCCTGACCACCGTGGAAGCGATGGCGAACTCTGATTTGCCCTTTGAGTATCTGTTGAACAAGCTGCAGGCGGAGCGTGATCCCGGTCGCGCGCCGCTGGTGGATACCTCCTATGCTTTCGGCAACGATCACAAGTCCGCACAAGCTCCAACCGGCATGGTGATGGAAGAACTGAATCCTTTTTATCAGTCGGGCTTTCTGGATATCAATCTCGGAGTGAACGATAACACCGAGCACGCCGTAGTCGTTTTTGACTATCTTGTCGATCTCTTCCTGCATTCCACAGGCGAGCGGATGCTGCTGCACTTCCAGCGTTTGTTCGAGCAGGCGACGGCTGATCCGAACAAGCGCCTGGGTGACTTTCTGCTGATCGATGACTCTGAGCGGCAACAGATTCTTACAGAATGGAATGACACCGCTGCGCTCTATCCCGCCACGCACACAATTCAAGATTGCCTGGCCGCACAGGTTGCAAACACCGGAAGCGCCATTGCTGTTCGAGCGCCGCAAGCCGAGCTGACTTACGCTGAGCTGAATAAGCGGGCCAATCGTCTTGCCCACAGGCTCATCAAGACCGGCGTCAAACCTGAAAATCCGGTGGCCATCCTGATGGAACGCTCTGTGGACATGGTAGTTGCCACGCTTGCGGTAGTGAAAGCCGGTGGGGCATATCTGCCGCTGCACCCGGCCTATCCGGCCGAGCGAATGAATTTGATCATGGAAGAGGCGGGCGCGTCCGCGCTGCTCCTCGACCGTACCACCGCCAAACGCGGGCTTAATCACAGCCAGCTTATCGTCGTGGATGACGATGCGTCCCTGGCGGCGGAGAATGATAACGATCCTGGTGTGACATCTGATCCCGACCAGCTTGCGTATGTGATCTATACTTCGGGATCCACGGGCACACCCAAAGGCGTCTCCGTCACCCATCGCAATGTTCTCAGCCTGGCATTCGACCGTAGCTGGCGAGAGGGAAGTCTGGAAAGAGTGTTGTTTCATTCCTCCCACGCCTTTGACGCTTCAACATTTGAGATATGGGTTCCCTTGTTGCGGGGGAAGCAGGTCATCATCGCCCCGCCCGGCGAGTTGGATAGTGCCGCTTACCGGCGTTTGTTCCAGGAAGAAAAGGTTACTTCTACCTTCCTTACCTCCACGCTTTTCAATGCACTGGCTCAGGAGTCCCCTGGATGCTTTTCTGGTGTCCATGAGGTATGGGCGGGTGGCGATGTGGTTCCCGTCGTTGCCGTCCAGCGATTGCGCGAACATTGTCCTGAGACACGGGTGTGCAATGTCTACGGGCCAACGGAAGCTACCACCTTTGCCACCTATTATGAGGTCTCTGACGCGGAGAAGTTGACCGGCAATGTGCCCATTGGCCGTGCTCTGGATAACCACCAGGTCTATATTCTGGACTCTGTCTTCAAGCCGGTCCCGGTAGCTGTTCCCGGTGAGTTATTGATCGCCGGGGATGGAGTGGCGCGCGGATACCTGCGGCGGCCTGATCTTACCGCAGAACGTTTTGTTCCGAATCCCTTCGGTAACTCCGGCGCGCGCATGTATCGCACCGGAGATCGGGTGCGCTGGAGAGAAGACGGGCAGATAGAGTTCCTGGGACGAACCGACCAGCAGGTCAAGCTTCGCGGGTATCGCATCGAGCTGCCGGAAATTGAAGCGGCGCTGTTGAGCTGCTCCGGCGTGGGGCAGGCAACCGTGATGATGCATTCAGACAGCCGGGGAGAGAAGCGGCTGGTTGCCTATGTGGTGCCTGCTTCCGGCCACAGCCTGAACGCAGATGAGTTGCGCGAGTCCCTGGCCCTTAAGTTGCCCAACTACATGGTGCCTGCCTTTATCAAGGTACTGTCTTCTTTGCCTTTGAATTCCAACGGCAAGCTCGACCGCAAGAGATTGCCCGCGCCTGAAATCACGGCAAGCGGTTCAGGGCGCAAGCCTCGCACTCACTCTGAAGAAGTTCTCTGTTCCGTCATGACGCAAGTGCTGGGTGTTTCCCACATCACGGCGGATGATAACTTTTTCGCGCTGGGCGGCGACAGCATTTTGGCTTTTCAACTTGTCAGTCGTGCGCGGCAGGCGGGATTGCTTCTCAGCTTGCGCGACGTCTTTGAACAACCCACGATTGAGGCCCTTGCAGGTATTTCCAGCGCGCCAGGTGCTGCGGCTGCTGTGGCTGACGTTGGAGTAGGCGCAATGCCGCCCACTCCCATCATGGGCTGGTTCCTGGAGTCAGGTGGCACACTGGAGCTCTTCAGCCAGTCCATTGTGCTGCAGGTACCGGCTCATCTGGAGCGCCGGCATCTGGTGCGCGCTTTGCAAGCGATACTCGATCATCACGATGCCTTGCGTCTGCGTTTCACCGGCGCAAAGAAGCGCAGGGAAGAGTGGAGTCTGGAAGTTCAGGCGCAAGGCGCGGTGCAGGCTGAATCGTGTTTGCACGTAGCAGACATCACAGGACTTGACGCCGATGCCCGCAGGCAGAAGATACACGAAGAAGGACAAGCTGCCGAAAGACGGCTCTCTGCTGAGAGCGGATTCATGCTGCAGGCCGTGTGGTTTGATGCGGGCCGCACTTCACCCGGACAATTACTGCTGGCCATTCATCATTTATCTGTGGATGGAGTTTCCTGGAGAATCCTGGTGCCGGATTTTGCTGCCGCCTATACAGCAATCGCTGCTGGACATCCTCCGGCTCTTGAACCATGTCCTGTTTCCTTCCGTGGCTGGGCTGAGCGATTAAACCGTGAGGCGCTGAATCCGGAGCGGGTGAAGGAACTCTCCTTCTGGACTGGCATGTTGAAGGACGCGCAGGAACTTGTTCCCAACCGCCAGCTTGTTGCCAGCCGCGATACTGTGGGCAGTGCTCACCAGATCGCTTTTACGTTGCCGCCCAAAGTGACTGCTCCTTTATTGAACAGGGTTGCAGGGGTATTTCATGCGCGCATCAATGACGTGCTGCTCACCGGGCTGGTTCTCAGCATTCTGAAATGGCGGCGGCAATCCGGCGATGGCGCCTCCGTCTTGATTGATATGGAAGGCCATGGGCGGGAGAACATTTTTGACGGCGTGGATCTTTCCCGCACGGTGGGATTTTTCACCACCATCTTTCCTGTGCGTCTTGATCCCGGCACATTGGATATTGAAGAAGCCTGGGCCGGAGGCGAAGCGCTGGGAAAGGCGCTCAAGTCGATTAAGGAACAGCTCCGCTCGATTCCTGACAACGGGATTGGTTACGGATTGCTGCGTTATTTGAATCCTGAAACTGCCTCGGTTTTGTCACGTCTGCCTAAATCGCAAATAGACTTCAACTATCTGGGACGTTTTCCGGTAGCGGAAACCGCCGATTGGACGCCCTCCGAATCTTTCAGCGGAGGCCTCGATCCTGAAATGGCCTTCCACCATCCGTTGCAGGTCGATTCCATGGTATTGGAGCGTGCTGCCGGTCCGGAGCTTACGGCTGTCTGGACGTGGATGCCGGGAATATTTTCAGAAAACGATGTTCGTTTGATTGCAGACGGATGGTTCCACATGCTGGAAGCGCTTGTTCAGCATAGCGAACAGCCCGGAGCAGGAGGGCTCTCTCCATCCGACGTGCCCCTGGTCGCTCTCTCTCAAGCTGACATCGACCGGCTCGAAAGCCAACACAGAGAAATTGAAGACATATTGCCGCTCACACCGGTGCAGGAGGGAATGCTCTTCTATGCTTTCTATGATGCTGGTGGACCTGATGTTTACAACGTCCAGATCATGCTTAAGCTGGAAGGGCTGCTGGACGAAAAAGCGCTTCACGATGCAGCGAGAGCTTTGCTCGGCCGCCACAAGAATTTGTGCGTAGCTTTCGAGCACAAAGATCTGGAACGGCCGGTGCAGATCATACCAAAAGATTTTTCCCTGCCGTGGAACACCCTGGACTTCTCGGCGCTTGAGCCGCAAGAGCGTGAAAAGAGTTGGACGGAGCTCGTGCAACGCGAACGTCTGGCCCGTTTCAGCCCGAATGTCTCGCCGCTGTTTCGGTTCCTTCTGGTACGCTTTGCCCCGGAAGAATCCCGCCTGCTGATTACCACCCATCACATTCTGGTGGACGGATGGTCCGTGCCCTTGATGATTCCCGAGTTGCAGACCCTCTACGAGTATCATGGCAGCGCTGCTGCCTTGCCCCGGGTCACTGCGTACCGCGACTACCTGGCGTGGCTGGTCAGTCGGGACCGCAATGCAGCCGAAGCTGCCTGGAAGGAAGCGCTGGCTGGAATTGAAGAAAGCACGCGGCTCAGCTCGCGCGACTCCCTGGGCGATCCCAAAATACCTGAACGAATGATTGTTGATCTTGACGAAGAACTCACGCAACGGCTCACAACGCAGGCCCGCGCTCGCAATCTGACCGTCAACACCATAGTTCAAGCCGCCTGGGCTGTTCTGCTGTCACGTCACACTGGCCGGGAGGATGTAGTGTTCGGCAGCACCGTGAATGGACGCTCTCCGGAGATCGCGGGCGTTGAAAGCATGATCGGACTCCTGATCAACACCGTGCCCACGCGGGTCACGATGCGCTCCGCCGATTCGTTCAACGATCTCGCCAGCCGGTTGAATCAGGAACAATCCCGCCTTCTGGCTCATCAATATCTCGGATTGGTGGAAATTCAGCGCCTGGCCAGGATGCATGAATTGTTTGACACGCTGGTGGTCTTTGAGAACTTCCCCAGGGGAGAGGAAGCGGATGTGCAACCGTCCAAGGGTCTGCAGTTCTCCATAGTGGACCTCAATGATGCCGCACATTATCCCTTGACTGTGATAGTTGCTCCCGGCCGGAGACTGGCTGCTTATTTTACGTATCACCCGGATCACTTTAACGCCGATTTCGTGGAGCTTGTGAGCCGCCGCTTCATGCGCCTGCTGGCAACGTTTGCCACTGCACCCGATCAGCCTGTCAACTGCATCGATTTGCTCGACGCGCGAGAACGCCGGCAGATTGTGGTGGATTTCAATCAGACATATACAGAGTATCCTCGCAACAAAACCATGATGGAGCTCTTTGCAGAGCAGGTCCAGCGTCGCGGGGAAGATGTGGCGGTGATCTGCGACCAGGAAAAAATCAGCTATGCCGATCTGGACCGTCGTTCCAACCAACTGGGACATTATTTAAGGAACCTGGACGTTGGTCCGGAAAAGCTGGTGGGCATCAGCGTCGAGCGCTCCATAGACATGGTCCTCGCAATGCTGGGTATTCTCAAAGCCGGAGGAGCGTATGTTCCCATCGATCCTGCCTATCCACCGGATCGGCTGCGCTTCATGGCCGAGGATTCTGATATTGGTGTCTGGCTGACACAAAGACACCTGGCCAATCGCATCCCCAGGTTGAAAACGCGGGTGGTCTGCCTTGATGGTGATTGGGAGGAGATCGCGCAGCACAGCTACCAGAGCTTGCAACCCGAGGTGTTTCCGGAAAACCTTGCCTATGTTGTTTATACGTCGGGCTCCACGGGACAAGCGAAAGCCGCAGCGGTAAGCCATCGCAGCATGATCCGGCTGGTGCGCGAGACCAACTACATCCAATTCCAGGGCGATGAGGTGGTAGCCCAGACTGTCAACATGTCCTTTGATCCTTCCACATTTGAGATATGGGGAGCGCTGTTGAATGGGTGCCGGCTGGCGATCATCACCAATGACGTGCTGCTCGATGTAGAAAGATTTGCGGCAGAGATCGTGGACAAGGGTGTGCAAGTCATGTTCCTGGCGACCGCCTTGTTTAACGAAGTAGGACGCCTGAAACCCGACATGTTCAATTCAGTGAAGAACCTGCTGTTTGGAGGCGAAGCCGTTTATCCCGTAACCGCGGCCGCCGTGCTTGAGCAGGGCGGGCCGGAGCGGCTTGTGAATGCCTATGGGCCGGCCGAGTGTACCACTTTCAGCGGCTGGTATGTCGCCAAAGAAGTAGCCAGAGACGCTGTAAGTGTGCCTATCGGCAAGCCGGTCGCGAATACTCAGCTCTATGTGCTGGACCGCAACATGAACCTTGAGCCCATTGGAATGATGGGCAAGTTGTACATCGGTGGCGAAGGACTGGCGCGGGGCTATTGGGGAAGGCCGGAATTAACAGCAGAGAGATTTGTTCCCGATCCTTATGGCCAGCCGGGAAGCCGTCTCTATACCAGCGGAGATCTTGCCCGTTGGATGGAAGATGGCAATCTGGAATTCTTTGGCCGCCAGGACAATCAGATCAAGATACGCGGCTTCCGCGTGGAGTTGGGCGAGATTGAGATGGCCTTGCTCCAGCACGGCGGAGTGCGCAACTGTGCCGTGGTGATGAAGACTCTAGGCAGCGGCAAGCAGTTGGTGGCTTACGTCTCCGGCGAAGCCAAGGCTGACGAGTTAAAGAATTACCTGAAAGCCAAGCTCCCCGAATACATGGTGCCGGGTGTTTTCGTGGTGTTGCCCGAGTTGCCACTCAACACCAATGGCAAGGTAGATCGCAGAGCTCTTCCTGAGGTGGAAGACAGCGCGCTTTCAGAGGTGCAGGAAGGCGCGCCGGAGGCAATGACTCCTGTTGAGGAATTGCTTGCCGACCTTTGGAAGGAGGTGCTGGGAGCTGCGCGCGTCTCAGTACGCTCCAACTTCTACGATCTGGGCGGACACTCATTGCTTGCGCTCCGCGTAGTATCCCGCATCAACGACTATTTCCAGACGGGACTTTCGGTACGGACTCTTCTTGAATATCCGGTGCTGATGGAGTTTGCGCAGAGGCTGCGCTCCATATCCACGCGCCCCGTTGAGGAGATGGAAAAAATAGCCAGGATTGGGTTGATGGTTCGCAGGATGACTCCTGAGCAACGTAAAGCTGCCCTTTCCAAACAATGAAATCCGTTTGCGCGAATGGGACCGAATTTGCACGAATACTTTGGAAAAATGTTTATGGAGCGCAGCCGCCCTCGGCCCCTATTGTGCGCCGCATTTGCGCACAATAGGGGCCGAGGTGCCCTTGGCTGCGGGATAGATCTTTCGTGAGTCGAGAAGAATTTGACGAATAGTGACACAGAGCGACAGCAGATTTTGCATGAGTGGAACATGACGCATGCGGAATATCCAGAGGATACGTGTATTCACGAGCTGTTCGAAGCCCAGGTGAAGCGCGCGCCGCAAGCTACGGCGGTGGTGTTCGGCAGCGAGAGGGTGAGCTATGACCAGTTGAACCGGCGGGCCAACCGTCTGGCGCATTATCTGCGGAAGCATGGAGTCAAGCCGGAAGAGCGGGTAGGCATCTGCGCGGAGCGGGGCGTGGAAATGGTCGTGGGACTGCTGGCGGTGCTGAAAGCTGGAGGAGCGTATGTGCCGCTGGACCCGCAGTATCCGGAAGAACGCTTGCAGTACATCGTGAATGACAGCGCACCCGTGGCCGTGCTCACGCACAGGAGCACGGAAGCACTGCTGAGAAAAGTCGGGAATGGAATCAGGGTAATTGGATTAGACGGAGACGCGCATGGAAATAAGGGAAGTGAAGATGAAACAGAAATAAATCCGGACCGCGCGAGTGTAGGGCTGGCATCGAATCATCTCGCCTATGTGATTTACACCTCCGGCTCCACTGGCGTGCCGAAGGCGGTAATGCTGGAACATCGCAACGCCGTCAACCTGATCTGCTGGTCGCACCAGGTTTTTAGCGGCGATGTCCTGTCGCGAACATTATTTTCCACCTCCCTCAACTTTGATATGGCTGTGTATGAGTGCTTTGTCCCTCTCACGCGGGGCGGCAGTATCCGCATAGTGGCCAATGCGCTGGATTTGGACCAAGGAGTGGATGTAACGCTGATCAACACGGTCCCCTCGGCCATGAAGACACTGCTGGAACAGCGGGCAGTGCCGGCAGCGGTACAGGAAGTGAATCTCGGCGGGGAGCTTTTGCGGCGGGAACTCGTGGAAAACATTTTTGCAGACACACAAGTGCAGCAGGTATGCAACCTGTATGGCCCCACCGAGACCACCACCTACTCGACATGGGTAAGGATGAAACGCGAAGACGGATTCGTAGGCCATATTGGAAAGCCGGTCGCCAACACCCGTGTGTACATCCTGGATAAGGCGATCGATCCGGTTTTGGTGGGAGTGAAGGGCGAGATCTATATCGGAGGCGCAGGTGTGGCCCGCGGATACCTGAACCGCCATGAACTGACGGCGGAGCGCTTTGTGCCCGACCCTTATTCGGCGCAAGCGGGTGCGCGCATGTATAAGACCGGCGACATCGGCAGGTGGCAGGCGGATGGGAATCTGGAATATCTGGGACGCAACGACCATCAGGTGAAGATTCGCGGGTTCCGAATTGAGCTTGAAGAAATTACAGCGCGGCTACAGGAGCACCCGGCAGTAGAGGAAGCGGTAGTGATTGCTCGGGAAGATGCTCATGGAGAGAAGCATCTGGTGGCTTACTACGTGATCGACCGCGCCTGGCAGGGCAGTGAGGAGCATGGCACACAAGAGGCGCTAAAGACCAGGCAGATGAACTCCCATGGTCTTTTGAATCCACGACCGGTTGAAGCTCTGGTACCCGAATTCCTTCGCTGGCTTGAAGCAAGACTGCCGGAGTACATGGTGCCGGCGGCCTATGTGCGCATGGAGCAGATGCCGTTGACAGCCAACGGCAAACTCGACCGCAAAGCATTGCCCGCCCCCGCATCAGATGCGTACTTGAGGCAAGCCTACGAAGCACCACTGGGAGAGACGGAGGAGATGCTGGCGGGAATCTGGGCCGACTTGCTCCAGGTGAAGCGAATCGGACGGCGCGATCATTTTTTCAGGTTGGGTGGACACTCACTCCTGGCAGCGCGAGTCGTAACGCGGATTCATCAAGGATTGAGTGTGGCGATGACAGTGGGGGATCTGTTCGCGCACCCGGTGCTGGCCGATCTGGCTGTTACTCTGAAGGGCGCAACGCCAGTCGAGCTGCCGCCGATTGTGCGTGTGGAGCGAGGCCTGCGGCTGCCTTTGTCGTTTGCGCAGCAACGCCTGTTCTTTTTGTCGCAGATGGAAGAGGCGAGCAAGGCATATCACGTGCCTTTAGCCTTGCATTTAAAGGGCGATCTGGATGCGTCCGCTTTGCGGCGCGCGCTGGACCGGATTGTGGCGCGGCATGAGGCTTTGCGCACCACTTTTGTCCTGATTGATGGCGAGCCTGTGCAATACATTGCCTCCACTGCGGATAGCCGCTTTCATCTGCTGGAGCACGATGTTTGTGGCCATCGGGATGCGTCAACGGAACTGAATCGTCTTCTTGCCGGGCACGTGAATGCATCTTTCAATCTGCAAACCGGGCCCTTGATTCGCGGATTATTGGTGCGCGAGTCGGCGGATGAGCATACCTTGCTGATCACCATGCACCATATCGTTTCTGACGGGTGGTCGCTGGCGGTTTTCCATGATGAATTGAGCCAACTGTACAGCGCCTTCCGGCGCGGGGAAGAGGACCCATTGCCGGAATTGCAAGTCCAGTATGCCGACTATGCGATGTGGGAACGGCAGTGGCTGGAAGGAGAAGTACTGAAGCAGCAGGGTGAATACTGGAAAGCCGCCTTGCAGGGCGCTCCGGTGCTGCTCGAGTTACCCACGGACCATGTGCGGCCGATGGAGCAGGATTATCGGGGAGGAGTGGAGGAACTGGTGCTGGAGCACGGACTCACGGCGGGTTTGAAAGAGTTGAGCTTGCGGCACGGAACAACTTTATATATGGTGCTGCTGGCCGGCTGGGCAGCGTTGCTCGCGCGATTGTCAGGCCAGGCAGAGGTAGTGATTGGCGCCCCGGTGGCGAACCGGGGGCGGGCGGAGATTGAAGGATTGATTGGATTTTTTGCCAATACTCTGGCCCTGCGGGTGGATGTAAGTGGCGCAGTCTCCGTGAAAGAGTTGTTGCAGCGGGTGAAGGAAACGGCATTGGCAGGGCAACAGAATCACAACCTGCCGTTTGAGCGCGTGGTGGAAATCGTGCGGCCCGAGCGGACTCTGGCCTACAATCCCTTGTTTCAGGTCTCGCTCGCCTGGCAGAACACGCCGCAAGGGGCCGTGATGCTGGGCGGGGTGGAAGCCAAGCCGCTGGAGTCGCTGCCTTATCAGTCGGCAAAATTCGACTTGACGCTTTATATGCGTGAGGCAAACGGGACCATCACCGGCGAATTGGAATATGCTGCCTCGCTCTTTGAGTCCGATACCATCAGGCGCTATCGCGAATATTTTCGCAGGCTGCTGGAAGCAATGGTAGCGCAAGAATGGGCCGTTGTAGAGCGGCTGGAGATACTCAGCGAGAGTGAGCGGAAGCAGGTTCTATACCAGTGGAATGAAACTTCAGTTGAATATCCGTCGAATAAGAGTGTTGCTGAGTTGTTCGCCGAGCAGGTGGAGAAGACTCCGAAAGCGCCGGCAGTGGAATATGAAGGCCGGCAGTTGACCTATGGCGAACTGAACCGGCAGGCGAACCAGTTGGCGCATTATCTACAGGCTTTAGGCGTAAAACCGGAGATGCGGGTGGCGCTCTGCGTGGACCGTGGCTTGGAGATGATCGTAGGGATCATGGCCGTACTCAAGGCTGGAGGCGCGTATGTGCCACTCGATCCCGCCTATCCGCAGGAACGATTGCGGTACATGCTGGAGGACAGTGAACCGGTTGTTCTGCTGACGCAAGCCCCGGTGAGGGAGCGGCTGGGGTCATTGCCTGCCAGCCTGACTACTCTGGATTTGGCTGATACTCCTTCTTGGGAGAGCCTGCCGGAGACCAACCCGGAGGCTGTTGGCCTAGGGCTGATCCCAGGGAATCTGGCATATGTCGTTTATACCTCCGGTTCCACAGGCAAGCCCAAAGGCGTGATGGTGAGTCAACGGAATCTTGTGAGTTCAACTTTTGCCAGGAAGCTGGTTTACGGTAATACGGGCCGATTTTTGCTGCTGTCTTCCATCTCATTTGATATGTCGGTGGTCGGTATCTTTGGAAGCCTTCTCCATGGAGGTACGCTCATCATCGCCCGTACCGATCTAGTTCGCGATGCATTGCGTCTCAATCAGGAGGTCCAGCGCCTGGGGGTGGAAGGCCTCATCTGTGTTCCATCCTTATATAGGCACTTTTTGGAATATTCCGTTGGTTCCGAAAAGAAGAAACAGCTTTGCCGGGTCATAGTTGGGGGCGAGGTTTGCCCTTCGGACTTGGTGGCCAAGTCAGCCCTGCAAGAACCCCAGGTTGAGCTATTCAACGAGTACGGTCCCACCGAAGGTACGGTGTGGGCGAGCGTGCACCGTTGTCCCCACCCATCGGGGAGACAATCAGTACCCATCGGACGGCCCATTGCGAATACTCGAGTTTACATTCTGGATACGTGGGGAGAACCGGTTCCGGTGGGAGTCGCGGGGGATCTGTACATCGGGGGAGCGGGTGTGACCCGGGGATATTTGCATCAGCCGGAGTTGACTGCGCAGCGTTTTGTGCCTGATCCGTATGCAGTACAAGCGGGTGCGCGCATGTACAGGACCGGCGATATAGGCAGATGGCTGGCGGATGGAAGCCTGGAATTTCTGGGACGGAACGATGACCAGGTGAAGATTCGTGGCTTTCGAATTGAGCTGGGAGAGATACAAGAACGGCTGCAGGAGCACCCGGCAGTGGAGGAAGCAGTAGTCATAGCGCGGGAAGATGCGCCTGGAGAGAAGCGCCTCGTGGCTTACTATTCTCCTTCGACTCTGCACCATTTCCCTGATCTCGAATCCCAGATCTCCGATCTGCGCTCATTCCTCTCCGAGCGTCTGCCGGAGCACATGGTGCCCGCAGCCTATGTGTTGCTGGAGTCCTTCCCCCTGACGCCCAATGGCAAGCTCGATCGTAAGGCTCTGCCGGCCCCCACGGGAAATGCGTATGCAGTGCACAGGTATGTGCCGCCACAGGGAAATTTTGAAACCGCCCTGGCGGTAATCTGGGCGGAGGTTCTCAAATTAGAGCAGGTGGGCCGTTACGATGACTTCTTCGCGTTGGGTGGACAATCTTTGGTCGCGCTCCGTGTACTGTTCCGCGTGAATGACTGCTTCCAGACGGAACTCTCGGTGCGCACCCTTCTTGAGCATTCAGTGCTGATGGAGTTTGCGCAGAAACTGTGCTCGATTTCCGGACGCAACCCCGAGGCATTGGAAAAAATAGCGGAGATTTGGCTCAAGGTCCACCGGATGACATCGGAAGAACTCAAAACCGCTCTTGCCGTGCAGTGAAACTGCCGTGACGCCATTCTTAGATTTTCTTTAAGTCTTTTAGAATGTCTAATATGCGGAGCAAATGCAGTTATTAAAATTCTCAGATTGCGAATATTCTTGGTATCATATTTTTTTTGTTGCTTTGCTTCGCATATTGCGAAGAAATTCTTATTCTTACGCAACTTCGCGTAATGCGAAGCGTCTAACCTAACGGATGCACAATTGAGAGTTGTCGGTGAAGGTGTTATCGACAAAGCCATTAAAAAGCATGGTGATTTGTCCGGTCCGCTTTCTGCTTGGTTCAAGATCGCATCGATGGAAACCTGGCAAGGACTAAACGACATCCGCAAGACCTTTCCGAGTACCGATGGAGTCGCCGGAAAGTTTGTATTTAACATCAAGGGAAACAGCTATCGCTTGATCGCAACAATTAACTTTAGAAGTCAGATACTGTTCATTGAACACGTTTTGACACATGCAGAATACGACAAAGGAGATTGGAAATGAGTGCAGCTTACGCGATGTCATATCCCACGCTGCTTTCCGAGATACAGCCTGAGGTCGTGCATGATGAGACACTCAATGAAAAGTTTATCGGCGTTCTTCGCGATCTTGATGGACGCTGGGACTCACTATCTGGGGATGAAAGAAAGCTCCATGAGTTGCTGGTATTAATCATTCAGGATTTCGAGAAGCGTACATACAAAGTTGATGCCGCAACGCCAATTGATGTGATTGAAGAACTGATGGCAGCGAACAACTTAAAGAACAAAGATTTGGTCGGTATTTTTCCTACTGAAAGTGTTGTGTCTGAAGTTCTTAGCGGGAAGAGAGGATTGACGGTTGAACATATTAAGCGTCTATCAGAACGCTTCAATGTGTCCCCAGCCGTATTTTTTCCTTAGTCCCGCGGGTTTTGCTGGCTTACTGGCCTATTTTTCTGCGCTTTTCCGGTGAGAATTTTGCTGCTTGCCTTACGGCCCTTTTCTTCCCAACTTGCCAGCCCTCGCTGGCAGCATTCGCGCTTTGCCTATGGAATTCAAAAATGGCCCGCTACTCCGCTGTGGGTGTGCGACATAAAAGTGAGAACTAAGCGCGCCTCGCCTCCCAATAATCCTCAAACCGACCACTGAGTCGGCAACAGCGAAGGGCGATGATGGCGTTGGCACCGCGAACGGTCCAGAACATGCCGGATTGTT
>QHVI01000199.1 GCA_003223515.1 Candidatus Angelobacter sp. Gp1-AA117 | reverse complement strand
TCCCAACAAGAACCAAACTGCTCCAGCGTTTCTTTGCTCGGCATGAAATCCCTCCTACGAGAAACTTCATGCCTGCCAGATCCATATGTAAGTGGCAATCGTGGTTCAGCCCAATTTCAAATGCGATTGCCCTGCCCTGCCCCCTGTGGCCTCGGCCATGGTCAGCATGTTGGTGTGCGCCTGGAACAATTCTTCCGACTGCGCTGACTCAGAGCGAAGCAGCCCGCCTGCCGCTCCCTGGCCGCTTACGTTGTGGGCGACGTTGGCGAATGCATCGCCTACCAGTCCACGGGCATCGATGGGATAGACAGCGATCTGGGAATCGGCAAACGTATTGCACAGTAGTCCTAGCTGGTCGAAATAGTTGCGCCGGTTCAACTCCGGCCCGGCATCATGAGAGATATCGTTGGGGTTCGCCGGCTGCTCGTTGGTTTTGTTGTAGCTGGGATCGATCTTCTGAGGCAGTTGAGCGCCCGGCACAATATTCAGGGGAACCCCGTCTGAAATCCATATCAGGTTTTTTCTTCCCTGGTAACCCGCCAGCATGCGCGCCAGTGAGTTCAATGCGGCCATAGTGCGGTTCAGGCGTTCATCCATCTGGTCAGATGAATGCTCCTGGGCAAAGCTGTCGACCTGGTTCCTGAACCAGGGCCCCATATCCTGGGCGGCCATTGAAGTGAAACCTTGAAAAGCCAGGGGAGTCTCCGGAGCGCTGCCGGCGCTTGCCAGCGCCTTGGGACTCTCTCCTTTGAATGTGCGGATGATTTTCTTCAATTCACCCAGATCGGTGGTGAAATCCTGCAGAAGACGCAGCTTCTTTCCCAGCATATAGATGGCGACCGGATGACCTTCAGGAAGTTTTTCCAGGAACTTGATCATCTCGCTGCGTACATAGGCCTGCTCCAGCAGGCTGCTGTTCAATCCATCAAGCAGGATCACGTTCAGCGCACTGTTGGGATGGTATTTGGGAGTGTTGCGAAATACATTGGGAGGAAGGGTAGATGCATTCAGCGCAAATGGCTCAGAAGAACCCTGCTGCAAACTGAAAAGGCTGATCGTCTGCTCTTTGCCGTCTTCCGTCACCCTGAAATCGGAGGCCTGAAGATCAGGGACGAACTCACTCTTTTTGTCGCGTATTACCACGTCCACCATCACCAGACGAGTGTTCGCACGGACGATCGGCGTAGTGGCGCCGGGTTGCTGCGAAGCGACTGCAGGGGGTTGAGTATCGGTTACTGATGCGTTTGAATTTCCCGATTGTGAGCTGAGAACGGCGCAGGCGGCGAAAAAGAAAACAAGAAGAATCCCGGGACGTTGCAGATGAGTAGGCATTGCGGACTCCCTTCCCTCTACTGCTTTGGAAGAATTGTACCCCTTTGTGGGATTGCCAAGGTGGTCATAATTAAGCAAGCAATAGCAGTCAGCAATCAGCACTCAGCCCCGTACCACTACGGCAAATGATCCTTTTGGTACCCACAAAGACTCACACGCCAAGGCGCTGAGGACCCCAAGGGAGAAAAAGGAAAGCAGTAAAAAATATTCTGCTCACCAAAATTCCATTGACAAGTCTTATCTAGGCATAGAGAATCTAGGCCTTTGTGATCTATGGCTAAGAATGAAATGCTTCCCGGCACTTTAGGCATGTTGATTCTGCGCGTGGTGCAATCCGGCCCGCTGCACGGATACGCCATTGCCCAGCGCATCCACCAGCTTTCCAAGGAACTGCTCCAGGTGGAAGAAGGTTCTCTCTACCCCGCCCTTCAGCGGCTGTTGCTGAAAGGCTGGATGACAGCGGAGTGGGGCATCTCCGAAACTAATCGCAAGGTGCGGTTCTACCGTCTTACTCCGGCCGGGCGCAAACAGTTGCAGGCTGAAATGGACGATTTCGACCGCATATTACAAGGCATTCAGGCAGTGCTCTCCCGCGCATGAAGGAGGATTATGGGTGAATTTTTCCGGCGTATTTATTACCTGCTGAACCGACGCAGGCTGGAACGCGAGCTTGCCAACGATGTGGAGTTTCACCGCGAGATGATGAGTGAAGAGGGGCGTCGCGACTTCGGCAACACCTTGCGCGTGCGCGAACAGGCAGATGAGGTGTGGGGCTGGAACTGGCTCGACCGCTTCATGCAGGACATTCGCTACGGTCTGCGCATTCTGCGCAGGAACCCTGGCTTTACTCTGGTAGCGATTCTTGCCCTGGGCCTGGGCATTGGCGTAAATACTGCGCTCTTCAGCGTGGTTTATGGAGTGCTCCTGAAACCGCTGCCGTATGCGCAGGGACAGGAATTGGTGGTGCTGAACCAGCAGTTTGCAAAGGGCAGCAACGCGGCCAACATTGCCTTCTCGGTGCAGGAGATCCATGATTATCGCGATCAAAGCAAAACGCTGGCGCAGGTGGAAGAGTATCACCAGATGTCATTCATTCTGCTGGACGGCAACCAACCCACTGACGTGCGCACCGGCGTAGTCTCGGCGCATTTCTTCGGCATGCTGGGAATCAAGCCCTATCTGGGCCGCTTCTTCACCGATGATGATGACAAACCCGGCGCCGACCCGGTGCTGGTGCTGAGTTATGACTACTGGAAGACGCACTACGGTGGTGATCCGGCAATCGTCAACCGGCATTTCCGCATGAACGACAAGATACATACGGTGGTCGGCGTGCTGCCGCCCGTTCCGCAGTATCCGCGCGAAAACGATGTCTACATGACCACTGTGGCATGTCCATTTCGTTCCAGTCCTGACATGATTTCCCATCGCAGCCACCACATGATGGGACTTTTCGGACGGCTCAAACCTGAGGTTTCCATGCAGGCAGCGGGCGCAGACGTTGCCTCTATTGCCGCCCGCATGGCCCAGGCTTATCCCAAAGACTATCCCGCTGCTCTGGGTTTCACTGCGGGGCTCAATGGCCTTCATCAGCAGCTCACCAGCAAAGTGCGGCCCATGCTTCTGGTGCTGCTGGCGACCGCGACGCTGGTGCTGCTGATCGCCTGCGCCAATGTGGCCAACCTGGCGCTGGCCCGCACCATGCATCGTGAGCAGGAACTCGCGGTGCGCGCAGCCCTGGGTGCAAGCCGCAAACGGCTGGCGCGGCAGCTTCTCACCGAAAGCACGCTGCTCTCACTGGCCGGAGGCGTGTTCGGGCTGCTTCTGGCTTCGGTCTCGCTCGATCTGCTGGTTCGCTTTGTGGCGCGCTTCACCACCCGCGCCGCCGAGGTCAGCATCAGCGTGCCGGTGCTGCTTTTCGCGCTTGGATTGTCGGTAACCACCGGACTGGTGTTTGGATCCATTCCGGCGTTCTTTCAGCGGCTTGATCTGCTGCCCTCACTGAAAGAAGGATCGAACTCCAGCCAGAGAAGCACAAAACACATGGTGCGCAACGTCCTGGTCATGGGCCAGGTAGCGCTCAGCTTCATGCTGCTGGTAGGCGCCGGGCTCATGATTCGCAGCTTCGTCAAGCTGCAGCATGTGAATGCAGGCTACACCTCCAATAATGTTCTTACAGCCAATGTGCCTCTCAACTTCAGCAAGTACAAGAAAGATGCCGATGTCAAAAACTTCTTTCATGGTGTGAAGCAGAAGCTGGAAGGCACACCCGGGATTCAGTCGGTAGCCGCGAGTGCGGCGCCGCTTGCGCCGGGAAGACCAATGACTGCTTCCTTTGAGATTGAAGGCCGTCCGGTACTGGATGGGCAGCAACGCCCGCGCGCAGACATGATTGTTGCCACGCCGGAAGCGTTCCCCCTGCTTGGCATTCCTCTGATCCAAGGCAGGCTCTTTGACCGCCAGGACACCGCTGACAAGCCTGCGGTGATCCTCAACCAGACACTGGCGCGCCACTATTTCCCCAACGAAGACCCCATCGGCAGGCGAATCGCCGGTGATGACAAGCAGTGGATCACGATTGTCGGAGTTGTGGGTGATGTGAAGCAGTACGGCCTCGATCAGGACGCGGTGGATTCTCTGTACGTGCCGTTCGATCTTTCACCCAATCCCGGAACAATACTGGTGAAAACCAGCGATGATCCCATGAACCACGTGGAGCAGTTGCGGTCGGCGGTCTTTTCCGTCGATCCGGAGCAGCCCATCACCAATATAAAAACACTCGACGAGTTGCGCGGCGATGCAGTTGCGGCCACCAGGCTGACCAGCCTGCTGCTGGCTTTGTTTGCAGCGCTAGCCCTCATTATTTCCGCCACCGGATTGAGCGGCGTGACTGCTTTGCTGGTGAGCCAGCGCACCCGTGAAGTTGGAATAAGGATGGCGCTGGGCGCGCAACGCACTGACGTGCTGGGCATGGTGCTCACGCAAGGGATGAAGGTGATTGGAGCAGGCCTGGCCATCGGTTTGGTGGCATCGCTCTGGGGCTCGCGCCTGATTCAGAAACTGCTGTTCAGCATCTCTGCCGAAGATCCGCCAACATTCCTGGGTGTCACCCTGGTGCTGATTGCCGTGGCCCTGGTGGCCAGCTATGTTCCGGCGCGACGGGTGATGCGTGTAAGCCCGCTCATCGCGTTGCGGTCGGAATAGATCGGCCCTTACCGCAGAGAACCCGGAAGAATACCGAATTACGCAGTTGGAACGTCTTATGCCTCGCAAGAAATTAAGATAAAGCCCCGGAGGGGCGACACTAGCAGGAGAAACTTATGAAGAAAGCCGCCGTCCTCGTTGTAACGATCGCCGCTGCCGCAGTATTTGCAACATTGCTCACACATCAAGTACCCGTCAGCGCCGCCACGCCTAACCAGCCGGTCTACAAAGCTGACGGCAAGCTCACGCTTCCAGCCAACTATCGTGAATGGGTCTTTCTGACTTCCGGGCTGGGTATGAATTACTCCACAGGCACAGGCGGCCCGCAGCTCTTCACCAACGTATACGTATCACCTGAGGCTTACCGCGAATTCAAGAGCAGCGGTAAGTGGCCTGACAAGAGCATGTACGTGGTGGAGATTTACTCACCGGCAACGCATGGCTCCATCAACAAGGGCGGGCATTACCAGAACGCGTATATGGGACTCGATATCGAAGTGAAAGACTCATCGCGCCCGCAGGAGTGGAGCTATTACAACTTCAACCCTGGCGAGAGTATGGCGGCGGCTTTTCCCGCAGGTAACGGCTGCCTGAAGTGCCACAGCGAAAATGCTGCAGTCGATCATACTTTTGTGCAGTTCTATCCCACGCTGCTCGATTTTGCGGTGGGCAAAAATCTCATTAAGCCGGGCGTCAGCATCCCATTGAACCTCACGCGCTTTCAGAAGATCGTGCTTGATTCCGGATGGGAGAAGGCCGAGCAGGCATTCTACGAAGACAGGAAGAAAAACCCTGAATCCGACCTGCTCGACCTGCACAGCCTGCAGATGCTGGCCGGCTACCTGGAAAATCAAAACCGGGCCGGTGATGCGCTCAAGGTAATGGCGCTGGCGACCAGGCAGTGGCCTACGCTCGCGCTACCGTATGAAGAGTTGGCGCAAAGATACAGGAATGCTTCTCAACCGGAGTTGTCGCTGGAAACATCGCGCAAAGAGCTGGCTCTTCTCGATAGTGACTCCACACTCTCAGACGCGCAGAAGAAACGCCTGCGCGAGATGGCAGAAAAGCGGGTAGCGGAGTTGAGCAAGAAATAGCATTCTTGTGCCGATTTACTGCAACGGATGCAAAGGAACAAAAGGAGATACGAAGCGGGAGCCAAAAGCCAAAGGCCAAGAGCCCAAAGCCAAGAGCCTTCTGCGCTGCTATACTGAATTCAATGCCTCTTGCCTTCAAACGGATCCTGCTCAAGCTCTCCGGTGAGGCCCTGGCCGGAGAAAAAGGGTTCGGTGTCGATACCACCCGCATCCATTCCATGGCCGCTGAAATCAGCGATCTTCACAAACTCGGCGTAGAAATTGCCCTGGTGGTTGGCGGCGGCAATTTCTTTCGCGGAGTGGCCGAGCAGGCACGCGACATGGATCGTGTCTCCGCCGACCACATGGGTATGCTGGCGACAGTTATCAACGCGCTGGCGCTTCAGGATGCACTCGAGAAACAAAACATTTACACCCGGGTGATGTCCGCCATTGAGATGAACCAGGTGGCCGAGCCGTATATCCGCCGCCGCGCTTTGCGGCACCTGGAAAAAGGACGGATCGTGATCTTTGCCGCCGGCACCGGCAATCCCTATTTCTCAACGGACACCGCAGCTTCGTTGCGTGCCACTGAAATCAAGGCCGATGTGATCATGAAGGCTACGCGTGTGAACGGCATTTACGACGCCGACCCAAGGCTGGTCACAGACGCCAAGATGTTCGAGACCATCAGCTATCTCGATATGCTCAAGCTCGGCCTCAAGGTCATGGACGCGACGGCCGTCTCTCTCTGCCGCGAGAACAACCTGCCAATCATCGTCTTCAATTTGAATGTTCAGGGAAACATCAAGCGTGTGGTCCAAGGCGAGAAGATTGGGTCGCTCGTCTCTGCATAATCGGCACTTTCCTTTTAATGCGTCAATAAGCTCAACAGAAATGGGTAAATGAGTAAATTGGTAAATGGTTAAATGAAGCCCATGCGGCTCATTTATTTATTTACCAACTTACCCATTTACCATTCCGGATGACTCACTGAGCGAGAAGGCAGTCTTCCGTCATTTGGGCTGCTGTGCTGGCTGATTCTGCTTCAGCGGCACCCAGGTGGCTCCCTTATCGTGGCTGACAAAGGTCTGGCCGTTGGAGGTCTTCACCAGAACACTGCCGTCATCAATGGAGATATTGGTTATGTCACCGGAATCGACAGCCTGGTCCAACTGCATCTTCTGCCAATTCACGCCGCCATTCCACGAGTGGATGATGGTCAGGTGACTTCCACCGGCCCAGATTTCGTGGCCGTTGGGGTCAGTCCATACCGTGCGGAACTGCAGATCCTGGTCCTGCGGATAGGCTTCATGCCACTGGTCGCGAGTCTCCGACTTGATCAGCTTGCCCTCCGGAGAGATGCTCCAGTGAAGCTGGCTGGAATGAATCTGGATGGCATCGACCCTGGAATTGGCATGATCACTTAGAGCGCTATGCGGATCGAAGCGCACACGGCCTGCGGCAAAGGCATTCGCACCGGCACCGGCAGAAGGTTCTGTTTTCTCGGCAGCGCCAGCTACTTTGCCCGGCGCTTTTAACACAAACGTCCATGCCTGGTGAAGTTTTCCCGGACTCGGCTGAGGGGGCGCAGGGGCGGCCGCCACGGGTTTATTCTGCGGGTCGGTAGTTACACCCATGGCGATGCTGCCGATGTTCGCTGCAGAAATCGGGGGAACGGCCCGCGAGGGAGTAAACGCATCCGCAGTGAGCAGAGCTGGTGTTTTGGGAGTGGGCGCGGAGACCTCCGCACGGCTTGCGGAGACCTCTACGTTGTTTGAGCTATTGAGCGCCACATGGCTGTTATTTGCAGCAGCGTTGTTGGTCGCTAGATTATTATTGGCGGCCATGTTGGCCGGCCCCGCTACGCCTGGGATGCGACCGCCGATGGTGGTCGACCTCATAGTCTTCGCCATCTCTGAAGGTTGCGAACCGCCGAAGTTCGATGAGAGGACAGCCGAACTTTTATCCCGCAAGGGCTCACTTTGCGGCCTGCGGGCTGTCAGGCCAGGCTGGGATTCTCCGCGTGTCGCTACTGCCGGACTCCCGGGGGCAGCAGCAGGGGCGGCAGGGGCAGCAGAGGATGGTGGAGCTGCCGGTTGCGATATCGTCGTGGCTGCAGTTGTTGTATCCGCCGTCTTGGCAGGCGTATTCGAAGCTGTAGTGAAACTTGGGCGTTCCTCTCGCCAAGGCTGCCATACGGCCAGGCCGATAATGACCACGATCATAGCCGCCAGGGCAGCCCAGCGGAATCCCAGAGCCCAGGACCGGGCCGCAGGCCTTAGTACTACCTGCTCATCCTGCAACTGAGGCAGGCTGAGAGCCACTACTTCCCGGCAGGGGAAGCAGGCGGCAAGATGATCCTGGATCTTATTCCGCTCTGCCGGTGTCAATACCTGTTCAGCGTAGGCTGACAGGATGTCAGGATCGGGGTGGGCCTGTGGCTCCGGTATGGCCCCGAGTCGCTGACGCAACAAATTACGAATATCCTGCATTTTCAATCTAAACCCTTATCTCTTTGGAACGCTGCAGGGCGGTTTTCTTGCAGCCTTCTTCTCACATCCACAACTAAATATCGTACATCGGAATCCAGGGTTTCTTCAGCCTGTCCGCGGTTCATTCCCCGGGCCTGAAGCCCGGCCATGACCTGTTTCCTCAGGTTTTTCAGTAGTTTCTCCAGCCTGCGGCTGATGGTGGACTCATGCACCCCCACAATCTTCCCGATTTCGGTCAAAGTACGGTCGTCCAGATAATAGGCCGCCAGGATCAGCCGGTCTTCGGCGCTAAGCTGTTTCAGGGCCTCATCCGTAGCGGAACTCAGCCGGCCATCCTCCATCTGGGGCGCTGGAGACTGAGGCGAAGCAAACTGTACTCCTTCTTCATTCTCTTCTTCAAGACTTACCAGGCGTTTTTGCTTGCGGTAGCGGTTCACAAATTCCTGTGCAACTACGGTGCGCAGCCAGTGAGGAACTCCTGCCATGCATATTCATGGCCGGCAGCGCATCCCCGGGCCAGGGCCAGCTCTTCCAGGCGCAACTCGCGCCAGAGCTGCAGTTTCTGCTGCTGGGTGCACCCAGGGGCGTATTTCACCGCCACCTGTTCAAGGACAACCTCGAACGTGGCCGTGGTCAGGCCATAGCGCCCTCCTCCGCTCTTCTCAAACAGCTCGCGGAGCATAGAAGGTGCAGCCTCTGCCGGTTTGGACCCCAAGCTCATGTATCAGCGGATAGTACCAATTTTACCCGCAAGAAGTCTGCCTTTTTGCGTTCCCACCTCAGTGGAGGGGAAGTTCATGAAAAGTGCATTGCTCTTGGGAACATTGATGACCCTCGGAGCTGTGCTGTTGCTCGTTTTGCGGCCCGCGCCCGCAGCGGCAGGCACAGATGCTATCAGTGGCGATTTCAAGGTTCTGGCGCCGATCTCCCACGGCAGTCTCACTATTTTTCCAGTAGTTGCCACGAAAGTCCATGACACCAGCGGGTTTCTTACCCTTGATGAGGGAATCCGTTCGGGTGACGTAACGGTTACCGAGGTAGGCAAAATCAATTCCATGCTCCGCCGGGGTCACACCATGCCGCTGCAATCTGGCGCGCAGGTCAACCGACTGGTGCTGGTGAACAATTCCAAGCTTCCGCTGATCCTGCTGGCCGGTGAGGTGGTCACTGGTGGCCAGCAGGACCGGGTAGTCGGAAAGGACAGGCTTGTTCCTCCGGAAAGCGACCCGGTCGATCTCTCAGTGTTCTGCGTGGAGCATGGCCGCTGGACCGAAAGTGCTCCTAAATTCAGCACCAATGGTTCGGTGATGGTGCAGCCCAGTGTGCGCAAGCAGGCCATGGTCGCCAAAGACCAGCAAAAGGTCTGGGATGAGGTAAGTCGCTCGCAGGGTGGCTTGGCCGACATGGTAGCTGCATCGCCCGGCGTTACCGCAGGTGCGCCGGCAGGTCAGAATGCGAACGATATAACCGTCCGTGAACTGCACAGCACTACTTCATACGCCAAAGTGCGCAATAACCAAGCGGTGAAGCAGCAGGTGGATTCGATCACCGAACCCATGCAGAAATCCTTTGAAAGCGTGATCAAGCAATTGCGCGATCAGAACGCCGTGGGAGTGGTAGTTGCAGTTAAAGGAAAAATCATCTGGGCCGATATATTCGCCAGCAACAGTTTACTGAGTAAGTACTGGCCTAAGCTTCTTCAGTCTTACGCGGCGGAAGCCCTTACTTTCACCGGCGACCATGATGAGGTCACCATGAAAGCGGCGCAGACGTTTGTGGAGGACTGGCAAGCCCGGCATGAAGTGGTGGAGAGTGAACCTGGACTTTACCGCCAGAGTGAGAAAACAGGCGATAAATTCAGGGCTTTTGAGCTCACGTCTTTGTTGCCGAAACAGAACTTCAACGTCCATATAAGCAAGATGTCTGAGTAACTGGAGTTCCAAATTGAAACTGTTGCGGAAAGTTTTGCTGAAGAAAGTTGCTGCTCAAGGCAACCAAATTACCTTCGTTCCGTTACTAAGGTTCCCGAGGCGTTACTTTTTTCTGCAACAAAGTCAATACAATGTGTGTCTAATGTGAGTAAGCAAGGTGTAAGGGTCGGAGGTGACCTATGGGTGAGAAGTTCTCAGTATCTGAAGTGGCGGCGCTTCGGAACGAGCTATTGCAGGGCGGGCTGGATTCCTTCCAGACTGCAGAACTGCTCAAGCTGTTCCTGACGGGACGTGGCTACGGCATTTCACCTGAGTCAGCCTTGGATGCTGCAGGCAGAATCGAAGGCGCAGGATGCAATGTCGAAGCTCTTCACAAAGAGCTTGAGACTTTGGCTCTTGTAATGTAATACCATCCAACAACTTTCTTACAGAAGCCGGGCGAACCTGCCCGGCTTTTACTTTTACTTTTTACTCGTAATGCAGCGCCTCTACCGGATCCAACTGAGCTGCGCGCGTGGCCGGAACCGTGCCGAAGATCACGCCCACCAGCGAAGCCACAAAGATGGCGATGACTACCGATATGCCGGAAATGGGGATGCGGAACTCGGTGAAAAACCTGACGGAGAAGGGCAGCGCCAAACCGATGAAGGTGCCTACCACTCCGCCGGTAAGAGAAATCAGCACAGATTCGGTCAGAAACTGCAGCTTGATCTCACGATTGGTCGCGCCGATGGCCTTGCGAATGCCAATCTCGCGGATGCGCGTACGCACCGTCGCGAGCATGATGTTCATGATGCCCACACCGCTCACGATCAGGATCAGCAGCGACATCAGGAGCAGCAGCACCGTAAATGCATTGGCAACGTTGGCGGCCACGGTGAGCAGTTGCGTGAGGTTTTCAACGCGATATACCGATTGGGGACGGTGCCGCGACTGGATGACGCGCTGGATCGAAGTAGTGGCGCGCTGTACGTCTCCGGCATCGGAAACCGAGAAGAAGATCTGTTTCACGGCATCGTTGCCGGTGAAATAACGGCTTACGGTGTAAGGGATGAGGATGGTATCCCCGGCGATCTCCGATTGTCCAAAAGTTTCTACGCGCTCGCGAAATGTGCCGATAATGGTAAAAGGAATACCGGAGATCTTGATGTCTTTGTCTATGGCTGCTCCTTCGCTGCCGTAGACTTTCTTTGCGAACTGCTGCGTGACAGCAGCTACCTTGGCGCGTGCCATTGAATCCTGCGAATCGAAAAACCTGCCGCTCAGAATTTCGAGGTTACGCACCGTGGAATAGGCGGGCGCCACTCCCAGTACCAGCAGGTCGCGTTCCTTGCCTCCGCCGACGGCAATGCGGTCATGCATCTCCACCATCGGCGACGCTGCCTGAATGCCATGTACCTGCTGCAGCACGGCGTTCATGTCATCCACAGTGAGATAGTCATTGCTGCTTCCGGTATTCACGGAAGCGTTGCTGCCGCCTTCGTAGTAGGCATAGATGAGGTTGGCGCCAATAGCCTGGATCTGGTTCATCACATACTGCTTGCCCGTAAGCCCTATGGTGACCACCACGATCAGAGAAGCTGTGCCAATGACCATGCCCAGCGCCGTCAGGGCAAAACGCACTTTGCTGGTGCGGAACGAGTCGATGGCAATGCTCAGGATTTCACTGAACAGCATTGTCTTCCGAGCGGTTTCGACAAGTGGGCGGGTCATGATTGCATTTTACGGGAAATACGGGGTCCACTGCAGCGACGCGAGGAGGACAAGCAGTTAGTTTTTAGTATTTAGTACTTAGGGAAAACTTCAAGCCTAAGAGGACCGACGGCAGCCCTGTCCCAGTACGTTTTCGTGAAGGGATGTGCACTCCGGATCACAAAGCTAAGAGCTCATCACTGAGAGCTAAAAGCGGCTTTATGCTGTCTTCTTATGCTGCCGCTGCACCAACTCTACTTTCCCATGCTGCTGGGTAAGAGTGAATTGGCGTGAGCAGGTAATACATAGCCAGAAATGCTCAATGTGCTTTCTCGAGGTTGGAAACCCATAGAAGCGGCCCCCATCGAGACGCATCAGCAGCTTGGGACACTTAGGATTCGCGCATTTCGAGATCATAAGCTCAAGAACGGAATGCATATTCTTTGACGTTATAAAGCGGGAAAAAGTCGCCTGAAATCGAAAGCTGCTGGGCTATGCCGCCCCTACGGGGCTCCGCTCCGTCATTTTTGTTGGATGATCCCGGCGCTTACGCACCGGCTAACCTGTTCCACCCGCGTTGCGGGCTGGTTCGCTGATTCAATGAGCCATTCACGATTTCAAGAAGAGATTGCAGGATTGCAACCTGCATCAACCGGGTCCGATCTCAGATCACCCGATCTTTATGCATATTACTGTTCCATAATAGCTTTTTACGCTATAGGCTATTCGGCACATGGCTGAGACTGTACTTGAGACACAAGCTCTGCGCCGCACCTTCGGCAGACTGGTTGCCGTTGACAACCTGCATCTCTCGGTGGAGCGGCAGCAGTTCTTCGGTTTCCTCGGCCCGAATGGCGCAGGAAAATCCACCACCATCAAGATGCTGACCGGGCTGCTGCGGCCCACCAACGGTGAGATTCGCATCTTCGGCAAAGACTTTGAGAAGAACAGCGTGGAACTCAAGCGCCGCATCGGGGTGGTTCCTGAAGGCCTGGCGCTGTTTGAGCGGCTTACCGGCGCTCAGCTTCTCAATTTCGTGGGACGCATGTACGGCCTTGATCGCGCCACCGCTGTCCGGCGCACCACCGAGTTGCTGGAATTCATGGACCTGGCTGGTTCCGCCGACAAGCTGGTGGCCGACTACTCTCATGGCATGAAGAAGAAGACGGCACTGGCTGCCGCCGTGATTCACGGCCCCGAGATTCTGTTTCTCGATGAGCCCTTCGAAGGCGTTGATGCCATTGCCGCCACAACGCTGAAGCGGCTGCTGCAGCGCTTTATCAGCCATGGCGGTACCATCTTTCTTACATCCCATGTTCTGGAAGTGGTGGAACGGCTGTGCACGCATATCGGCATCATCCAGAATGGCCGCCTGGTGGCCAGCGGTTCGCTCGACGAGCTGCGCTCCGGGGTGCGTGTTGCCGGCCATGATCAGTCTCCTCTGACGCTGGAAGAAATCTTCCTTCAGGTAGTCGGGGGGGTCAAGGAAGATGTGGAGGTGCTCTCCTGGCTATAGAAGCCAAACCCAATCATCTGCGCCTGCTGCTCGGCATCCGCTGGACGCTGTTTGTGAATTCCTTCAGGCGTCCGGGCCGGGAGGTAGAAGTAATCGTCCAGGTCCTTGGGACTGTGTTGATGGGCGGGTTCGCATTGCTGACCAGCACCGGATTTTTTTTCGGAGCAACCGCTGCTTTGAATCAAGGCATACCGTGGCTCATGAACGTGCTGTTGTGGGTTGTGTTTGTGATATGGCAATTTGGCCCGGTGCTGTTTGAGGGATACTCCCCCGGCCTGAGTTTTCGGGAGGTTGCCCGTTATCCGATACGATTCCCGGTCTACTCTTTTCTGAATTGCCTGTACGGGCTCAGCGATCCGGTTGCGATCACATGCGTGGTATGGCTGTTTGCCATGTGGCTGGCCATCATGATGCAAAAGCCTGCATGGGCTCCGCTCGCTGCTGTTTTGTTCCTGATTTTTATCGTCCTCAATGTTTTGTGCAATCGCGTGATCATCGGCCTGCTGGAGCGTTTCCAGAGCACCCGCCGCGGACGAGAGATGATGATCGTGATCTTTCTCATACTGATGCTGATTCCACAGCTCTTCCAATTCGTTGGACGCGACCTGGAACGGGCAGGCAAATTGGGCCGGCTCAAGCCCATCCTCACCGCGCTGCTTCCGGTGAACCGCGTCTCTCCTCCGGGTGCGACCTTCGAGACGCTCACTCTAAGCGCTTCAGAGAAACTAATGCCTCTGGCTATTCTGCTCGCCTATACCGCCATCGCGCTGCTCCTTTTTCTGCGGCAGTCAAGAAAGGTCTACCAGGGCGAAATCTATGCCGAGGGTTATGCCGCCCGGCGCGAACTCAAGGTCGATCCCGGCTGGAGCCTGCCTGGAATCGATCTCACGATCAGCGCGATCGTTGAAAAAGAGATGCGCTACCTTCGGCAGAACCTGCGCATGCTGGTCGCGCTGGCCTACCCTGCCATCATCCTGATCTTTATTGTCTTTGGCCGGGGAGGCGCGAGGCAGATGTTCCCGCTGGCACATAGTGCCTCCGGCGTGCTGTGCGGCTTTGGAGCCATCATGCTGTTAGGCGTGCCCAACATGGCCTATAACATTTTCGGTTTCGATAACGAAGGATTCGGCCGCTGGCTGCTCGCGCCCCTGCCGCTGCGCAAGGTGATTTTCGGCAAGAATCTGGCCCATGCTTCGATTTTTGCTGGAATGTATCTTCTGGTGGGGATGATTGTCTGCGCGGCACTCAAGGTAGCGTGGGTCTCCGTGATCACCATCACCATCGCATTCTTTGCCATCCTGGTTCTGCAGTTTGCCGTCGGCAACGTGTGCTCGGCGCAGTGGCCCAAAAAAGTAGAGCTTACCAGGATGAATTCGCGGTTTGTCTCCACCGCCGGGGTGTACACATCATTGCTGGTCAGCCTTGTGATCGGGGTGATTTGCGCGCTGGTAATGGCGGCATCGAAGTTCTTGGAACTGGATGCGCTGCCCCTGCTGGCAAGCGTGATTGGAGCGGCAATCGCGCTGCTGGTCTACCATCTGCTGCTGAACCGCACGGTCCATCATGTTTACGAGCATCTGGAAAATATCGAGCGAATTTTGAGCAGCTTAACGACCACCGCCTGAAAGGCGGTGGGTTAATGTGCGACTGAAGCCGCCTTAAGCGCTTCCGGCTGAAGCCGGCTTAAGGCTCGCGCGGCACGGTGATCTTGAATCCTTCCTGATCATCGTCCCATCTCTGATTCTCGATGTACTCCATGATCGTCTTCTCGTCCACCGTGCCTACGCTCGCGCAGAAATATCCTCGCGCCCACAGATGCTGCCCCC
>QHVI01000191.1 GCA_003223515.1 Candidatus Angelobacter sp. Gp1-AA117 | reverse complement strand
TGGTGCAGTTACTAAGGTGTGTGTCCTCTCTGGCCGGCATCCGAAATCAGAAATTTAGAGTTCTAACGCACTGAGGATTCCTCGAGCAAACTTGCCTGTGGTAAAGTGGGTCGAGTCATGAAGAATATGTTCAGAGCAGTATCGGCTGGTATTTTTCTCGCGTTCATTATTTCCTGCGGAGGAGGGGGAGGAACAACGACTCAGACTGTCACTCCACCGCCACCGCCGCCTCCGCCACCAACCTTTCCAAACGATACGTCCAAGGCGCAGGCCCTGCCGATCAGAATGGGCACCACCGGCGGCAACTCGACTGACTCCACCACCAACACCGGCAATAACACCATCACCTGCTGTTCAGGAACACTGGGCGCTTTAGTGAGTAAGGGCGGCAATTTTTTTATCCTGAGCAACAATCACGTATTGGATAAATCAGATCAGGGGAAACCCGGCGATCCGATCACGCAGCCGGGTCTGGTCGATAATCAATGCAAAGGCGGAACGCTCGTCGCTACCATGTCACAAGCGGCTCCGCTGACCACCAGCAATGTCGATGCTGCCATCGCCCAGGTCGTGCCGGGAACGGTGGATACTACCGGAAGCATCCTTGACCTGGGCACCGCCGATCCTGCCACCATGACGATTGCTCCGGCCCCGCCCTCCAACATATTGGCTGCTGCAACGGTTGGGTTGGTGGTGGCAAAAGCAGGCCGCAGCACCGGGTTGACGTGCTCGACCATTGGCTCAGTGAGCACCAATGTGAAGGTGGATTATTCAACGCAGTGCGGCAACGGCGGCACAACGTTTACCGTAACCTTCAACAACCAGGTGGTGATCAACGGCGGCAGCTTCAGCGCTGCAGGAGATTCGGGATCTCTGGTCGTCACCAAGGATAGCGCGCGGCCAGTAGCCCTGCTGTTTGCCGGGAACACAACCAGCACGACTGCCAATCCCCTTCCGGATGTAATCGCTGCTCTGGGACCATTCACCATTATTGGCGGCGGTGACCACGCTGTAAGCTGCGCAACCACGGCAACCGTCAGTTCGGCCACTCTGAATAATGGGCCGAGTTCGGCAACGCTTTCCGCCAGCGAGACGCAGCGCGCAGGCGTGGTGAGAGACAAGTATGCCGGCCCGTTGATGCAGGATCGCACGATCACCTCGGTTGAGGTGGGCGCCAGCGCGGACAATCCCAAAGAAGGCGCAGTCGTAATTCATGTAAATGGCACGCCCGGCACATCCATTCCGCAGTTGCTTGACGGGGTGCGCACCAGGATTATTTCCAGCGCCAGGCAGAACACCGTTACCGTCGCAGCCCCTGAGGTAGAAAGAACCGCAGGTGTGAAAGACAGCCATGCAGGTTCACTGATGGCGCAGGAAGGAATTCTCGGTGTAGGCGTGGGCGCCAGCGCAGATAGTCCCGGCGAGCCCGCACTGGTCATCTACGTGGAAGCGGGCAAACAGCACTCCACTATACCGGCAATCATCGAGGGTGTACGCACCAAGGTAGTGGAAGGGGATCGCTTCCGCACCTTCAACTGGGGCAAAGAAACCCAGGCTCCGGTGAGCTGTCCAAAACCGAAAGCAGCAGCCAGCCTTCAGCATTCAGCACTCAAACATTGAAAACAGATTGGGTAAGTTGGTAAATGGGTAAACAAAGATGTGAGACACAACATCTTCATTTACCTACTTACAAAATTACTCATTTACTCATTTCTTCTGGCCGGTACCCGAAGGGCATAGAGACAACCAGGGCAATCGCATTTGAAAACAGAGTTGACGGGGACAACCGCTCTTCGACCTAAATGCAATTGATTTTTGATTACCAATCCTCCCGAAACGCCGTCAGGATGAACCAATCGAGTAATCTCTATCGTGCCAAATGTCTTTGTCGCACCGCTGATCCATGGCCGTTCCATGCCTATGGCGCAGGACCGATGGCTCCACTGGCTCTGAAATTCCAAATGCGATTGCCCTGTAGAGACAACAGCTTGCGTGATCTCTATGTCCTTCGTGGTCTAAACTTGGAGATTTTTGAGACTGGAATGCCGGATCATCCAGCGTGGGAATAAACGCGCTCGAAATTGTATTCATCAATGACGGCCGCCACGGCCTTTTTGCCCTGCTCGTCAAGGCAGCGCACAACGCGCCCAGTGCAGTTCACCAGGACATCGGTGTCGGTTCCCAGCACGGCTGCGGGCAGCACGATGCGGAAGCGGATGATGGTGCTTACCGGAAGCGAGGTGTTCATGTGGAACATCACACCGCCGGCGGATATATCGGCGGTCTCGGCAAAATGTTCACGGGAATCAGACGTGCGGATCGTGATGGGGAGCTTCAAAGGAAAGCGAACTGCGCTTCTAAGATCTATCACCCTGTCACCTCTGCCCAGGGTTATATAACGGCTCTCCGGCAGGCCAAAGATTACTTTGGTTTCCGCAGAGGGACAATGCACTAAAGCTTAAAGCGGATTAACCGCAAAGGATGCGAAGAGCGCAAAGGAAAACAAAACCGGTTCATGTTTACCGGATTTTGCGGTGTTTTGCCCCCTCAAAATTCTTTCAGATGACGCTCAAGCTGAACCGCAGAGTGGATCGGATGTGGCAAACTCCTCCTCTGCATTCTTTGCGCTCTCTGCCCTGAAAATCCCTATGCCGCCATGGGTGTCGTGAGTACCTTCAGACCGAGTTCCTCTAAGCGCTTCGTATGAAAACGTATCAGATGCTGGGAGCGGATTTGATCCAAGAATTTTGCACCCAAGTCCACGTAGTCTCTATTTTCCTTGAGCATGTGGTA
>QHVI01000090.1 GCA_003223515.1 Candidatus Angelobacter sp. Gp1-AA117 | reverse complement strand
CCTGGGCTCGCTGGTGATTTGCACCGTTCTCTACGTTGCCTTCTCGCACGTGCTCAGCGGCATAGCTACCGTAGAAGACTTCAGAACAGCAGGCAGGGAAGCCTCAGTCACCTTTGCCATTGCCAAATACATGACCGGCTATGCATGGCTGGCCAAGTTCGTGACGGTCGCCATCCTGGCAGGGTTCTCATCAGTGATCCTGGTGATGTTGCTGGGACAATCGCGGGTGTTCTATTCGATGAGCGAAGATGGCCTGGTACCCAAAGTGTTCTCTGACGTTCATCCCAAATTCAGGACGCCGTGGAAATCGAACATGTTGTTCTTCGTGTTTACCGCGCTGTTCGGCGGGTTCATCCCTGGAGATATCGTGGGTGAAATGACCAGTATCGGCACCCTGTTTGCTTTCATCCTGGTATGCGCGGGCGTTTGGATTCTGCGTGTCCGCCGTCCCGATCTGGAAAGAGCATTCAAGGCCCCGGTGTTGCCTGCCGTATCGATTCTGGGCATCGTCATCTGCGGTGCTATGATCTACGGCCTGGGCTGGACCAACTGGCTCCGGCTGGCTGTGTGGCTGGTGATCGGGTTGATCTTCTATTTCTCTTATGGCAGGAGACATAGCCGCCTGGAGAGGGAGTCCGAAGTAAGTGTAAAGACTCACGCATAATTTCAGTTGCTTCGAACAGCACAGCCCTCCGTACGCGGAGGGCTTTCGTTTTACAATGACTACGGTCTAAATAGGCATCTCTGCAATCTTAAGGAAACTGCATGGCGAACCTGCTGGCAACCAAGCCCCTGAAGGTAGTACTCGATGAGGTCCATGAGACCGGCGAGCACAGTTTGAGACGGGCACTTGGCCCGACCAACCTCATCACATTAGGCATTGGCGCGATCATCGGCACCGGCATCTTCGTCATCACCGGAACAGCCACAGCCGAACACGCCGGTCCTGCCATTATCTTCTCTTTTATCTTTGCGGCGGTCGGCTGCGTCTTTGCCGGACTATGCTATGCCGAATTCGCCTCCATGATTCCGGTGGCCGGCTCTGCCTATACCTACGGCTACGCCACCCTGGGCGAGATATTCGCGTGGATCATCGGCTGGGACCTGGTTCTGGAATACGCTTTTGGCGCGGCCACCGTGGCTTCCGGGTGGAGCGGCTACTTCATCAGCCTGCTCGGCGACTTCGGCATCAAGCTGCCCGCCTCGATTTCCGGGACCCGCTGGGACGAATTTATCTACTACAGGAACCACTGGGAGCCGGTGAAGCTCGTCATGCCCAAGCTGCAGGCGGCAGGAATCGATCCCGGCAGCCTGCCGCACGCTCATGGAGCCTTCAATCTCCTGGGCTTCCTCGCCATCGTGCTGACCACCATTATTCTGATCATCGGCATTAAAGAGTCGGCCAATTTCAATTCAGGCATTGTGATCGTCAAGGTCTGCGTGCTGATTGTGTTTATTATCATTGGCGGAAATTACCTGCTGAAGCATTCCGGATTGATGGCGCAAAACTGGCATCCATTCATCCCTCCCAATGCCGGACACTTTGGCGAGTTTGGATTCACCGGCATCTTGCGCGCAGCCGGAATCATCTTCTTCGCCTACATCGGTTTCGATGCCGTCTCTACTGCGGCCCAGGAAGCCAAGAACCCGGAAAAAGACATGCCCATCGGCATTCTCGGTTCGCTGGTGATCTGTACGATCTTGTACATCGCGGTTGCCGCGGTACTGACCGGGCTGGTGCCTTACAAGACCCTTGATGTAAGAGATCCGCTGGCCGTGGGCATTGACGCAACCGGCGTGCGCTGGGGCAGCCTGCTGGTGAAAATCGGCGCGCTCATGGGGCTGAGCAGCACCATCGTGGTCATGCTTCTGGGACAGTCGCGGGTCTTTTTCTCCATGTCGCGTGACGGGCTGCTGCCCAGGATGTTCAGCAACGTGCATCCGCGTTTTCGCACGCCGTGGATTTCCTCTCTCACTGTAGGCACGTTTGTTGCGGTGCTGGCCGCTTCTCTGCCCATCAACGTTCTGGACGAAATGGTAAGCATTGGTACGCTGCTGGCCTTTGTGATTGTCTGCGCCGGTGTCTGGGTGCTGCGCCGCCGCAATCCTGGGTTGCCGCGTCCTTTCAAAACGCCCATGGTTCCTCTGGTGCCTATCCTGGGAATCCTCATTTCATTCAGCATGATGGCCAGCCTGACCGGCATCACCTGGATTCGTTTGGCGGTGTGGCTGGTGCTTGGAATGGTGATCTACTTCTTTTACGGCAGACACCACAGCCGGGTACAGCAAAGCGCACTTGAGCCAAGGCGGTAGTAGTTGGATTAGGAATTCATCCCTGTACAGGGTATAATTACCTCTATGGATTTGTTTACTCCAACGCAGGCAGCCGTTGCTACGGGACTGCCTCTGAAAGCCGTTCAGAAAGCCATCGATCTTCGTGCGGTTCCAACGCGAATTGTGAAGGCTGGCAGCACTAGAAGCAGATATCTCTCGAGTACCGCTTTGTTATGCCTGCACCTGGAAGCTTCGGGCTTGCATGAACTTCCGCTGAGTATACGAAAAGCAGTTTTTGCATATATTTCGCGTACTCCGCAAGCACGTCAAATCAAAGTCAATGAGGTTGTCGTAGTCGATATAAGTAATGCGCGCAAGAGGCTGGCTCTGGGCCTGCAGAAATTGAAGAAAGCAGAGCAAATGGTAGTCTCTGACCCTGCTGTGATGGGCGGCACACCTGTGTTCCGGGGAACCCGGATTCCCGTTGAGACAATTACAGAGATGCTTGAGGCTGGCGTTTCCGCTGAAGAGATTCTTGACGGATATCCTTCGCTCAGTCCAGAAAAATTGAAGTTCGCGATGGTGTATGTCCAGGCGCATCCCCGTCGTGGGCGCCCTCGTGTTCAACCATGGAATAAAATCCAGCCGTCAAAGCGCGTGCGCATGCGTTTGTACGATATTGCCTGAGAATGAGATTCCTCATAGATGAGTGCCTCCACACTAGTCTGGTGGCAGTTGCAAATCATGCGGGATATGAGGCTCATCATGTAGTTCACCTGGGCCTGCAGGGAAAGCCCGATGAAATCCTGATGCAACGCGTGCGTGAGCAGGAATTCACATTCGTCACAAACAATCTTTGGACTTTGAACGGCTCTTCTCTAAAGAGCCATTACACGCCGGTCTGATTATCCTTTTACAAAGTTCACGTCCACGCCTGCAACGAGACCTATTCAGGGCAGTTCTACTGGGAATCGCCCAGGATGAGCCGATAAATTCCGTCTTGCTTGTAGATGTGCAAGGAGCGAACATCATTATCGAGACCTATCCGCTATTTCGGCCAAACTGAGATTTCTGGTCTGTGTTCCTCTGTGGTGAGCTTCTGTTTCGGCATCCATCAGCGTTCACCTATCCCGGCTTGCCGTGGATCAGCGGCAAAATCTAACTTTCCTCCGCATTGAACTGGTTTACAATCGGGCCTGTTGAAACGACTTCCTGCATTGGAGATTCTCACGGGTGCTGTCGCCGTGCTTACGGCGATAGGCACAGCAGGCTTTCATTTCATTGAAGGCTGGTCATGGTTTGACAGCTTCTACATGGTGGTCATCACGCTGAGCACCATTGGGTACGGTGAAGTGCATCCGCTTTCCCATGCAGGCCGGGTATTCAATACTGCGTTGATCATAACCGGAGTTGCGCTGGTCCTGCTGATGATCGGGGCGCTCACGCAGGCTCTGCTAGAATTCGAACTGAGCAAGGTCTTCGGAAGACGCCGGATGGAACGCGAAATCACTCACCTGAAAAACCATTACATCATCTGCGGCGCCGGACGCGTAGGTAACAGCGTGGCGCGCGAGCTGGCGAGAAAACCCTGTCCATTTGTCGTCATCGAAAGCAACGAGAGAAGCCTGGCGGAACTCGACCCCAAATGGCTTGTCCTGGTTGGCGATGCTGCCAGCGAGAAAACTCTGCGCGAAGCCGGTATCGACCGCGCCCGTGGTCTGGTGGCGGCCACCACTACCGACGCAACCAACATCTATATCGTGCTCACCGCCAAGAGCCTGAATCCCGGCCTCAAAATTATTGCCCGCGCCAGTGAAGATCGCGCCGAGCGGCATCTCAAGACTGCCGGCGCCGATGTGGTCATCTCTCCCTATGCAGCCGCAGGCCACCGGATTGCCCAGAGCTTTCTTCGTCCCAACGTCCTGGATTTCCTCGACATCGCTACCGATCGCACCGGCAAACTGGAGATGGTGATTGAAGAGATCCAGGTATCGGAGCAGTCGCCGCTGGCAGGAAAAACCGTAGGCAATTCCGGCATCCACCACAATTATGGAGTGATGGTCCTGGCTATACGCGGCATACACGGTGACATTCGTTTCAATCCCCGCGCCACGGACCTGATCAATGCCGGTGACTTCCTGATTGCCATGGGCGAGCCCACGCAGCTTATCAAGCTCGAAACCCTTGCCGCCCAGCATGCCTCTGCTCCATTATGAGAATTCTCACCGCTGACGAGATCCGCATGGCCGAACGCCATGCAGTCGAGACGCAGAATATCCCTACTCTGAAGTTGATGGAGCAGGCCGGCTATGCCACTGCGCGTTTCTGCATGATGCATTTCAAATTCGAATCCGTCTGCGTGGTCTGCGGCAAAGGCAATAATGGCGGAGACGGTTTTGTGGCCGCTCAAGCGCTCGCTGAAATCGGCAAAAAAGTTTCTGTGCTGGTGCTGGCCAGGGGGATAAGTGATCTCAGCCCTGATGCGGTCCACATGTGCAAACGCCTCTCCATCAAGCCGGTCTGGATCTCCAAACAGCCGGACTTCGACAGTGAAGCCATTCAGGAGGTAATTGCAGAAGCCGATCTGATGCTCGATGCCGTGGTAGGCACTGGCTTTAAGCCGCCATTAAGGGGCTTAGCCAAAACCGCCGTGGAGATCATGAATGACTTTGACGGCGACCTAGTCTGCATCGATCTGCCTTCTGGTGCAGATGCTGACTGTGCTACCAGGCCGGACATCGAAACAGAAGACTACGTGGTCGGTGACGCCACCATTACTTTTATCGCTCCCAAACCTGTGCTGGTTCTGGGCGAAGTAACCGACGGTCCCATCGCGGTCTGTGAACTGGGCGTTCAGGTTCCATTCTTCGAAGATGAACTGGAGATGAATGTTGCCACCGCCCAGGATGTTGCCATGGTTTTTCCGCCGCGCAGGGATGACGCGCATAAAGGTGATTTTGGCCATGTCCTTGTCATTGCGGGATCGCTGGGCAAATCAGGCGCCGCGGCCCTGGCCGGCATGGCGGCATTGCGTACCGGTGCAGGCCTGGCCACAGTTGCCTGTCCAAAGTCTGTGCAAGCAACCATCGCTGCGACTGCTCCTGAGTTGATGACGGAAGGCTTGCCGGAAACCGGGGAAGGCACGATTTCCCTCACCGCCGAAAAGAAGTTCAGCGAGTTGCTCACCGGAAAAGACGCGATTGTGATGGGGCCGGGCCTCTCCCGCAATGAAGAAACGGCAGAGCTGGTGCGTCGCATGGTTTCGCATTGTCCTTTGCCGCTGGTGCTGGATGCCGATGGCCTAAACGCCTTTGACGGACATTACCGCGAACTGAACCGCAAAGGTGATTCTGCGCCTTTCCTGGTGCTCACTCCGCATCCGGGAGAAGCGGCCCGCCTGCCCGGCATCTCTGCCAAACAGGTTCAGGAAAAGCGAATCGAGACCGCACAGAACATGGCAAGAGAGACGAATGCCTGCGTAGTGCTCAAAGGCTGGCGCACCATCATTGCCGGTCCTGCGGATTTGTGGCTCAACATGAGTGGTAATCCTGCCATGGCCAAGGGCGGCTCGGGCGACGTGCTTGCGGGAATGATCGGTGCAGCCCTGGCCCGCCACCAGGGACGCCTGGGATGGATGAAACAGGAAGATGCCGTTTCCGAGTTTGACGAGATGAACGCCCTGCTTGGCGAACTCTATAAAGTGGACCCCAGCCTGGAAAAGCTGAAAGAGCATGAACTGGTGCCGGGCTTTGATCGTGTCTCAGATGCGCTGAAGATTCAGAAGGTAGCGGCCACCGTCCATCTGCATGGGCTTGCAGGCGACATGGCGCGTGACTTTTCCCACGAGAACTCCGTAATCGCCACAGATCTTATCGATTACATTGCCAGGGTATTCCGTGAATGCGACGCGCAGGTGGAGAACGGTTTATTCTATCTGCGTAAATGAAGGTCTTTGAAACCCACTCTGCTGAAGAGACCACTCAATTAGGCCGTCAGCTTGCGCAGGAAATCAAGCCCGGCGCCGTTGTCCTGCTGCGCGGAGACCTTGGCGCAGGCAAGACGACGCTGATCAAGGGTGTTGCCGAAGGATTTCAGGCCGCCAGCGCCGACGACGTGACCAGTCCCACGTTTACTCTTATCCACGAATACCGCGGCCCTGAAGTCAGTCTCTACCACATCGATCTCTACCGCATCGATACCCAGCGCGAACTCGATACCCTGGCCCTGGACGATCTGATGGATGCAAAGAGCATTCTGCTCATCGAGTGGGGAGAGAAGTTCGAACGCTTCGTGCGCGAACGCAACGCCGAAATCGCGATCGAACATCTCGGCGGCGACCACCGGCGCATCAGCTTCTCACAGGAAAACTAAGCCGCGAACAAGCAATCTCTTCTTTTGTAGTCCTGAGCTACGCCCCTGCATGGAACCAGATAGGGAGCGCCTCGCAAACGTTTGCCTCCATCCGGCTTTTGTTCCGTTATATCCTGTGCGACTCCAACAGTTTGCAAAAATCAGGAGCCGCGCTTTTCAGACTTGAAATAACAAAGCCCCTGGTTTGTGAAATACCCGCTGCCTGATCGTCTAACTTGTCCAGAATTAGCTGTGGACAAAGATGGTATTGATGTACCAAGAAACCATCTGCAGTCTGGCAGAGCACCCCAAACCTGGCTAAACACTCCGCCGGAAAATGTTTTATGTTTTGTGTAACGATTGCGTTTGCACGCGCCATGATCACCGCAGCTAAAACATGCCTGTCATCCTTATCAGGGATGCATTCAACTGCTTTGAGTAGCTCACAAGGCACTGTGACCATCGCTTCAGGGAACACAGATCGCATTTCGGTTATTCGGTGTTCAACCTCGCTTTCCGTTCTGTGGAGTTTGACCCGCAGAGCATTGGCAGTTTCGCCAAGTATGTCTTCGCTCCATAATGGACGGTACATTGCTGGTTCTTCTGCTAAGCGCAACAGACAATCACATAGCGCCATAGGCACCAGAACGCAGGCATCTAATACCGCCGAGTACTCATTTTCCTGTGTGAAAATCATCCGGGACCTTACCGTAATCCCCTTTTACAAATTCGCGCTTAGCCAGATCATCCAGAGTTTTGCGACGCGCAGTATCGCGCTTTGCTTTGTACGCAAGCACATCGCGTACATAAATACGGCGGTGCGTTCCTGCCATGTGAAATGGAATCTCCCCTTTCTCCAGAAGCTGGATGAAGTACTGCCGGGACACGCCGAGTACTTTGCTGGCCTCAACAGTAGTAAGTTCATGTTTGCTTTGTAAGATGGTGACTGAATTACCAGCTTTCAGGTCGGCTAATAGCCGCAACAGGAATGAATAGACATTATTGGGCAGAATTTCAGTTCGTCCATCAGGCCCAACCAACTTTGCTTCTGCCTGACGGAGTTTTTCGTAGATTTCCTTGATCTCCTCTTGTTCACCAGGTGTGATATGTACTGGCAATGTTGTTTCTTCCTGTAGCATCATCGTGTCTCCTTTACGGCGGGGCTCCCTTACTTGAATCCCGGAATAAGGGCAAACCCAATTGTCACGAGTTAGACGTGACAACTGGATCAATTGTCGCCATTAAACGCTATAAATGCAAGTAATGAGATGCATTTAGGTAAGCGTTTGATGCTTAACGACTTATGTGCATAACAGCGCATAACAGTGCATAATTTATGAGGCAAAGACAGAAAAAGCGGCTCAGGGCGTCGCCCTTTGGAGTGAGGGGAAATCGAGTTAGTTAGCTGCGCTGAATGTTGCTGCGGATCGAAGTTGCACAGGAGCGCCATTTCCTCGCCCTCGTCCTCGTGGCGTAGTACTTTCCTTCAAATGAAATCGATCTGCGTTCATTTTCATCAGTGCATTAGTGGTAAGGTTTTTGGTCGTGGCTTCGCTACGCAACGCACTCTGCCGGTGAAAAGCCGTGTTTAGTACTCTTGACACCGAAATCATGCAAAGCTATAGTGCGGACTTGATGCACCGCGTTCAGAATATCGCCGCCACACGAACAACCACAGGCACAGATACGTGTAGGCGATCTTCTGGCGAGTCGGTGACATAGGGCATAGGCAATCATATCCTCCTGAACCCACTCGCCACAGGCGAGTGGGTTTTGTGTTTATGGCCAATTCTTGGAGCAATCGAACTCCAGAGAGACGACATTTTGGGAGTACGGAATGAGCAGACGTTTGATCGTAATGAAATTTGGCGGCACCTCGGTAGGGAACGCCGCCTGCTTCCGCCAATGTGCGGAAATCGTGAGCAAGGCCGCGCAGCAGGACCGCGTCATGGTTGTTGTCTCCGCCATGGCGGGAGTTACCGACTTGATCTTCAAAACCATTGAGGCCGCGCGCCATGCGGACACTGCTGTAACAGAGATGCATCTGCAGGAGTTCCGTCAGGTTCATCGGGAACTGATCTCCAACCTGTTCGACCCCGGCCGCCACCCCGCTGCGCTGGAATTCGTGGAACAAATTTCTGAACAGTTGCAGCGCGCCTGCCATGCGCTTTCCGCTCTGCGCTCTGACATTTCGGCACAGACTACCGATTCGCTTGTCGGGCTGGGAGAGCGCATCTCCTCCTGGGTTCTGGCCCATTACCTGCAACAAAGCGGAGTGGCCGGAGAATATGTCCGTGCTGAAGACATACTCATTACAAACAACAATTTTGGCAATGCCGCGCCCGATATGGAGGCCACGCGTGCCGCCTGCCAAGCGACGCTTCTGCCGCTGCTGCAGCGCGATGCCATTCCAGTCATTGCAGGCTATAGTGGCTGTACCGCAGATGGCCGCACCGCCACTCTGGGCCGCGGCGGCTCAGATTATTCGGCCACCATCCTGGGCGCGGCTTCCGGCGCGGATGAGGTCTGGATCTGGACGGATGTGGATGGCGTGCTCTCGGCCGATCCCCGCATTTGTCCTGATGCAACGGTGCTGCCGGAAATCACCTTTGCGGAGGCCATTGAGCTTGCCTATTACGGCGCGAAGGTCATTCATCCTAAAGCCGCATTTCCTGCCATGAATGCCGGGTTTTCTGTATGGATTAAAAACTCATTTCGCCCCGATGCACCCGGCACCAGAATCACGCGCAGCACCTCATCCCCCATCAATTCACCGGTCAAGTCAGTCACCTGTGTGAAGAGCGCCACCCTCATTACCCTGGTGACGCGCCGCGATGTGCATCCGGTGGAGTTGTGGGGACGTTTGTTCCTGCGCATGGGACAGGAGCAGACCGAAGTATTGTTTGCTACCCAGTCGTCTCCTGAGCACGCGCTCGGGCTGGTTTTGCGCAAGGAGGACAGCCCGGCTGTCCTGAAGATGATCCAAAACATCTTTCGCCTCGAACTGGCGCAGGGTGTTCTGGCTCCTGTAGAGGTCGACAATGATGTTGCCGTAGTGGCCGTGCTGGGTGAATCCATGAAAGGCAAATGCGGGGTGTTGGGCCGTCTGTTTGCCGCGGTAGCGCACCAGCGGGTCAGCGTAATTGCAGTGGCACAGGGAGCCAGCGAGCTGAGCATCTGCTTTGCTGTCCCGGCAGCATCAGCAGCAGACGTGGTGAGCGCCGTTCACGGAGAATTCTGTCATAGAAGGGAAGAAGCTGTTCCCGGATGTATGGGGCCAACTCTAGCCGCCATGTCGGGAGCACAATGAACATAGCGGAACACAACAAAGCCTTTTACCACAGCGTAGCGAAGCCACAATCAAAACCTTTTAACCGCAGAGGACGCAGAGGGCGCAAAAGTAAGTTTATGTGTATCTGATCTGGCACTGTTTCAGTTCCTTAAGACTTTCTCGGTCGCCAAAGCTGGATTGGAAGGGGGGTAAAAGCAGCATGAAATTCTTCGCAGGAAAACAAGAATCTTGGATATAGCAATGCAGAGAGCGCAGAGGAAGAAAAATATTCACCAATGGAAAATATTTTAAACAAGGTTAATACAGTCAGCCCTGCGAATACCCATGTTCTGCGCTGCGTGCACTGTCACGCGGTGCAGTCAAGACCCGATCCCATGTTCCGCTGCACCGAATGCACGGAGCTTCTGGAAGTCGTCTATCCGGAGCTCAACGCCACCAACATGGAGTTCGGACTGGAACTGAAGAAGAGGTGGAAAGAGCGCCGCACTTCTATTCATCCTGAGGACTTGAGCGGAGTCTGGCGTTACCGCGAATTGCTGCCCCGGATCGCGAAGGAGCACATCGTGACGATGGGCGAAGGCAACACACCGCTGATTCGCCTGACGAAATCTGCGGAGGCTCTCCAGCTTCCTGACTTGATGGTCAAACATCAGGGAATGAATCCCACCGGATCGTTCAAAGATACCGGCATATCCATGGCTATCAGCATGGCTCGTTCCGAGAGTTTCGAGGCCGTCTGCTGCGCCTCCACCGGAAACACCTCAGCTTCGGTCGCCGCCTATGCGGCGCGCTCTGGTATGAAAAGCATCGTTCTGCTTCCCTCTGGACACGTGGCCCGGGGAAAGCTGGCCCAGGCGCTGGAGTATGGCGCGCGCGTGCTGCAACTGCAGGCTGACTTTGACGGCTGCCTGAAGATTCTGCACGAGGTTGTCAGGAAGCTTCCTATTTACCTGCTCAATTCCCTGAATCCTTACCGTCTGGAAGGACAAAAGACCGTAGCTTTCGAATTGATGGAGCAACTCGGATGGAATGTGCCTGACCACCTGATTGTGCCCGGGGGAAACCTGGGAAACAGTTCAGCTTTGGGAAAGGGATTTGTTGAATTGCGCGATCTCGGCCTGATCTCCTCCATGCCCAAAATCTCCATCATCCAGGCGGCGGGGGCCAACCCGCTGGTGCGCACCATGCGCGAAAACGGCGGGCGCGCATTGGTTCCTGTTCATCCTGAGACCAGGGCTACGGCCATTCGCATCGGCAATCCGGCTTCATGGAGAAAGGCGGTGCAGGTTCTGGAGAGTACCGGCGGCGCCTGTGAAGAGGTCACAGAAAACGAAATTGCCTCGGCCAAAGCGGAGTTGGGAGCAGAGGGCATCGGCTGTGAACCCGCATCGGCATCCACGCTTGCTGGATTGAAAAAGCTGGTGCGCTCCGGCTACGTGAAAAGCGGTGAGAGCGTGGTGCTGGTGCTCACCGGACACATGCTGAAAGACGTGGAATACATCCTCCAGCAGCAGGTACGGTCCTTGCCTCCGCCTATGCCGGCGGATGCTGTCTCGGTGCTGAGAGTCGTGGAAACACTTCAGAAAGAAAATTGAGTGCAATATGCGATCAGTCAGTGAACAACAGCAAATCAGAGTAGGCATCGTCGGCTACGGCACCGTGGGCCGCGCCGCCGCAGAGATTTTGAGCGGACACGCAGAGGAAATCCGCAGTCGCATGGGCGGGCTCTCCATCAGTGTCTCCAGAGTTTGCCGCAGGACTCCATGTACTCCCGATCTTGACCTCAATGGAGTTCCCATGGTCCGCGACTGGCAGGAGGTGGTCTCAGCGCAGGATGTGGATATCGTGGTGGAAGCAATCGGTGGAACCGATGTCGCTTACGAGGTGGTGATGAGCAGCCTCGAACATGGCAAAGCCGTGGTCACAGCCAACAAGGCGCTGATTGCCCGTCATGGTGAGAAATTGTTTGCAGCCGCCCGGCAGAAGAATCTTCCCATAGGCATTGAAGCCAGCGTTGCCGGTGGAGTGCCGGTGATCCGCGCCATCTCTGAAGCGCTGGCCGCCGACCGCATCAAGGCTGTCTATGGCATCCTGAACGGCACCTGCAACTACATCCTCACGCAGATGGAGCAGCACGGAATCGGCTTCGATCAGGCATTGAAGCAGGCGCAGGCGGAAGGATACGCGGAGGCCGATCCTACTCTCGACATCGATGGTTTCGATGCCCGCGACAAGATTGCCATTCTGGCGCGGCTGGCGTTTGGCGAAGCCGTTGATGCGGCGCGAATTCCCGTAACCGGCATCCGCAGCATTACGGCAACCGATTTCCATTATGCGCACCGGCTGAACTCCACTATCAGGCTGGTTGCCTCAGCAGAGAAGACGGCCGAAGGGGTTCACATCACCGTCTCACCGTGGCTGGAGCCGCGTGATTCCATGCTGGCCAAGGTAGACGGAGCCAATAATGCCATCTTCATTGCCGGAGAAAACGTAGGCACGCAGATGCTGTATGGAAGAGGCGCGGGCGGAGGCGCCACCGGAACCGCGGTGCTTTCCGACGTGCTCAATATTGCCCAGCAACTCGCACATGGCCAGGCCAGGGCCAATGTGTTCGCAGGATTTCACAACCCAGAGCCTATGCGGACTGCAGCCCGACTTCAGCCATTGCGCTGGTTTTTGCGGCTTACTGTCCAGGATCAACCCGGTATTCTGGCGCGAACGGCAGAGGCGCTCGCCCGCCAGAACATCAACATAGACTCGGTGATTCAGGAACCACACATGCCGAAAGATAATTTGTCATTCGTGATTACCCTGGAGCCGATCTGCGAATGCACGGTGCAGCGGGCTGTGGAGGCCATCAACAAATTTGAATTTATGAAGGAACCAGTCCTGCTGATGCCTATGATCTCTTCGAATGAGGAGCATGTATAACTTTTCACCGCAAAGGAGGCGAAGGACGCAAAGGTAGCCAAAGAAGAATGGGTAAATGGGTAAATTCGTAAATGGGTAATTGAATGCTGTTCATGAAGGCTTAGTCTTTAATTATTCATCTTGGTCTATCAGCGTAAACCAGCGGTAAGATTTTGTTACCTTTGTGTCCTTCGCGCCGTTTGCGGTTCATTCTGATCGTCATCTTTCGGGTTGGAACATGTAATGGCCTTTCAATTTTCCGCTTGTGGACTCGGCCACCTGTAAAAAAGCCCGCGCAGCATGAGAGAGTTGTCCGCCTTTGCGATAGACGATCCGCAGCTTGCGCTCCAGCTTCAGCTCTTTTACGGGAACCGCGACCAACTCTCCGCGCGCCAGCTCCGGTTCCACCGCAATACCCGGCACCAGGGCCACGCCGTTTCCGGCAGCGACAAAGCGCTTGATGGCCTCGATGGTCGGCATCTCCACCCCGATATTGAGTGGGGTCTTGTGCTTCTTGAAAGCTTCCATGACTTTCATGCGGTAAGGCGAGACGACGTTATGCGCCACAAACGACTCTGCTCCAAGCTGGCGAATGCTTACGCTTTTCGCTTTGGACAGCGGATGACCCGGAGGAACCACGAAAGTCAACTGGTCGCAGAAGACCGCGACGGACTGCAGCAACGAACTTTCCGGCCGAAACGAGAGCACGCCCAATTCGACAGTATGATCGGAAACCTGCCCGGCAATCGAACTGGCCAGCGAGCGGTGCACTGCAATTTTGATCATGGGACAGAAGCGCCGGAAGTCCTCAAGCACGCGCAGCAGATAGAGTGCGGTGAATTCGTTGGCGGCAATGGCCAGCGTGCCGCGCTGGAACTGGCGCAACTCTTCGAGCGAGGCCCGCGCTTCGCGGCGCAGATTCAGCATTTTATGCGCGTACTCTTCCAGCACCCGGCCGGCATCGGTCAGCATGCCATCGCGAGTGGAGCGGTCAAACAGAGGCTCGCCAATCTCTTCTTCCAGTTTGCGCACTATCTGGCTCACCGCCGGCTGCGTGCGGCGCACCTGCGCGGCTGCCGCCGAAAAGCTTCCGGTCTGCGCTACCGCCAGAAATGTTTCGAGCTGAAAAAAATCCATAAAGCTGTCGCTGTCCTTACGCTGCCTTATAGAATAAGAAATACTAATGATATCAGAACAATTATAAATTTGACTTATTCCGTTCCAGCCGCCCAACATGGGTGTTTGCCACATCGCGGGAGGGTAAGCCGGCCTATGGAAAAACACCGCATTATTTTCTTTGACACGACGCTGCGTGACGGGGAGCAGGCTCCCGGTTGCGGTATGGGTGTGTATGACAAGCTGCGCATGGCGCACCAGCTTGACGCTCTCGGTGCAGATGTCATTGAAGCCGGTTTCCCCATGGCTTCGGAAGATGATTTCCGCGCCGTCAGCCTGGTGGCTGCTGAAATTATGCGGCCGGTGATTGCAGGTCTGGCCCGCGCCAGTGAACCAGATATTCGCCGCGCCTGGGCGGCGCTGGATTGCGCCCGCCATCCGCGTATCCATGTGTTTCTTGCCAGCTCAGACCTGCATCTGCAATGCAAGCTGAAGATCAGCCGCGAACAGGCGCTGGAGCAGGCATCGCGGGCCGTTGCCTATGCCCGGTCGCTGTGCGATGACGTGGAATTTTCTCCCGAGGACGCCACGCGCTCCGATCCGGATTTTCTCTGCCGGTTGGTGCAGGCTGCCGTGGATGCGGGCGCAACCACTATCAACATTCCGGACACCGTGGGCTATTCCATCCCGGACGAGTTTGCAGCCACGATTCGCTCCATTCGTGAGAGGGTACGCAGCATAGAAAACGTGATCATCTCTGTGCATTGCCACAATGATCTCGGACTGGCCGTGGCCAACACGATTGCCGCTCTGCATGCCGGAGCGCGCCAGGTGGAGTGCACCATCAACGGCATCGGCGAGCGCGCCGGAAACGCCTCCCTGGAAGAGATTTCGATGATCCTGAGCGTGCGCCAGGCGCAGCTTCCCTTCGAAAGCGGCATCAACACGCAGCAAATCTATCCGGCAAGCTGCCTGCTTTCCCAGATCATCGGATTCACGCCGCAACCGAATAAGGCCATTGTCGGACGCAATGCGTTTGCGCACGAGGCGGGCATCCATCAGCATGGTGTAATTGCAAATCCGCTCTGCTATGAGATCATGACGCCGGAGTCGGTTGGCGTACCCGGCAACAGGCTGGTGCTGGGCAAGCACTCGGGCCGCCACGCGCTCAGCAAACGCCTGGCCGAGCTTGGGTTTACACCTTCAGGTTCTGAGCTCGACTCGGTCTATGCACGTTTCATGAAGCTGGCGGAAAACAAGAAGAACATTTATGACCAGGATCTGCTCTCACTGGTTTCACTTCCGGCGCACCAGCAGGCCGCGATTCATGCAACAACTTAGTCTGGTGTTTGTCATCATCCACCCGGACAGCCGAGGGCGGCTGCGCTCCATATAAATCTTTGTTTGCTGTGGTGTTCTGAAATGCGGTTTCAGAGGCGCCACGCGAGCGAGTTAACAGAAAGAACGGTACGGAATCATGCGTTTTCAATTGGCTATTCTCCCTGGGGATGGTATCGGCCCTGAAGTTGTGAGCGAAGCAGTACGAGTGTTGCGCGTTCTCAGCCATTTTTCTGACTGCGAATTCATCTGCAATGAAAGGCCCATCGGCGGAGCTGCGATCCGCGCTCATGGCACTCCTCTGCCGGAACACACGTTGCAGGCGTGTCTCAAGAGCGACGCAGTTTTCCTGGGCGCGGTGGGTGCTGCTGAATTCGATCACCTGCCCACGCAGCAAAAGCCTGAAGCCGGATTGCTGGGCCTGCGGACGGCGCTCGGCGGCTTTGCGAACCTGCGCCCGGTGGCCTCGTTTCCTGCGATTGCAGATTGCTCTCCACTGCAGCGTTCGCGGCTGAAGGGTGTTGATGTGCTGTTTGTGCGCGAGCTTCTGGGCGGACTCTACTTTGCCCAGCCACGCGGCTTCGATCATGAGGGCGACTCTGCCTTTAACACCATGCGCTACTCCAGGCATGAGATTGAGCGTGTGGCCCGCATCGCTTTCGAGCAGGCGCGCACCCGGCGCAGGAAGGTCACTTCCGTCGATAAAGCCAACGTGCTTGAGACCTCGCAACTGTGGCGGCGCACCGTCACCCGGATTGCAGAAGACTATCCGGATGTGAAGCTGGAACACATGTATGTGGATGCATGCGCCATGCACCTGATTAGCGATCCGGCGCGCTTCGACGTGGTGCTCACCGAGAACCTGTTTGGAGACATTCTTTCCGACGAGGCATCAGCCATTACCGGATCGCTGGGCATGCTGGCCTCAGCAACCATCGGTGGTTCAGTCGATCTCTATGAGCCAGTGCATGGCTCTGCGCCGGACATCGCCGGACAGGGCATTGCCAATCCGCTGGGCGCGATTGCCTCCGCGGCCATGTTGTTGCGCCTTTCCGCCGGCATGCATCACGAAGCCAACGATCTGGAAGCGGCGATTAACCAGGTTCTGGAGGAAGGCTATTGCACACATGACCTGGCCCGCCCCGGCAAGCATGTAGTCAGCACCAGCGAGATGGGAGAACTGGTGCAGCAGCGATTTGCGGAAATGCTCGACCGGCGTTTTGCCTACCACGCTGTATAGGTGCAGAGATTATGATGGCGCGCACTCTTTTCGATAAAGTCTGGGACCGGCACTTGGTCTGTGCCGGTCCGGCCGGTTCTTCGCTTCTTTATATTGATCTGCACCTGGTGCATGAGGTCACCTCTCCGCAGGCATTCGCCGGACTGCGTGAAGCCGGACGCAAGATGCGCCGGCCCGACCTCACCTTTGCCACGCTCGATCACAACATTCCTACGCTGGGCAATCGCATGGTGCTCGAAGATGACCTGGCACGCACGCAGGTCGAAGCGTTGCGACAGAATTGCCGCGAATTTGACATTCCACTGTTCGACCTCGACAGCGCAGAGCAGGGAATCGTCCACGTGATTGGTCCGGAACTAGGCCTGACGCAGCCGGGAATGACGATTGTTTGCGGTGACAGCCATACCAGCACGCACGGAGCATTCGGCGCGCTAGCGTTTGGCATCGGCACCTCTGAAGTGGAGCACGTGCTGGCCACGCAATGCCTGGTACAGAAGAAACCCAAATCCATGCTCGTGCGGTTCTCCGGGATGCCCGGCCCCGGCGTCACAGCCAAGGACCTGATCCTTTCAGTGATTGCGCAGATGGGCACCGATGGCGCAGCCGGGCATGTGATCGAGTACGCAGGTGAGGCTATCCGCGGGCTCTCTATGGAAGCGCGGATGACCATCTGCAATATGAGCATTGAGGCTGGCGCTCGCGCGGGGATGATCGCACCTGACCAGACAACCTTTGATTATCTGGAGGGAAGGCGTTTTGCCCCACGGGGCGAACACTGGAACACGGCAGAGAAAGACTGGAGAACGCTGCAGAGCGATCCGGGAGCACAGTTCGATTCCACAGTGGAGGTGAACGCCGGCCACGTCGCTCCATTTGTTACCTGGGGAACCAGCCCCGGAATGGCGGTTCCCATCACCGGCGAGGTGCCTGATCCGAACCATGGCGCCAGCGATTCTGAACGCAACAGCATCGTACGCGCCCTTGAATACATGAATCTTCGTCCGCATACGCTTATCCAAGAGATTGCCGTGGATCGTGTCTTCATCGGTTCGTGCACCAACGCGCGCCTGGAAGATATCCGCAGCGCCGCCCGCGTGATCAAGGGCTACAGGGTTTCCAACAGCGTTCAGGCCATGATCGTTCCCGGCTCACAGCAGGTAAAGCGCGCAGCCGAACAGGAAGAGCTGCACCGCATCTTCACTGAAGCGGGCTTTGAATGGCGCGAATCCGGGTGCTCCATGTGCCTGGGCATGAACCCCGATCGTTTGCAGCCGGGCGAGCGCTGCGCGTCTACGAGTAACCGTAACTTTGAAGGCCGCCAGGGTGCAGGAGGGCGCACCCACCTGGTCAGCCCGGCTATGGCTGCAGCGGCTGCAGTCGCCGGGCACTTTGTGGATGTCCGGAACTGGCAATACAAGGATTGAGGATTAAGGATCAAAGATGCAGAGCTTCAGAGCGCATTCAGGTGTTGTGGCCGTGCTCAGGCGCGACAACGTGGATACCGACCAGATCATTCCCAAGCAGTTTCTCAAGCGGATTGAGCGCAGCGGCTATGGCGATGTTCTCTTTTTCGACTGGCGTTATCACCGCGATGGACAGCCCGACCCGGCCTTTCCCTTGAATGCGCCGCAATATCGCGGCGCAAGCATTCTGATCGCCGGAAAAAATTTCGGCTGTGGATCATCGCGTGAACATGCCGTGTGGGCGCTGCGCGATTATGGATTCCGCGCCATCCTTGCGCCTTCGTTTGCCGACATCTTCGCCAACAATTGCCTCAAGAACGGACTATTGACCGTAGGGTTTCACCAGGCTGAACTTGAAAGGCTGCTGGCCCGCGATGCCGCTGGAGTCCATACGTTGAAAGTTGATCTGGAGAAATGCCGCATCTCTGGCGAGGACGGCTTTGAGGCTCAGTTCGAAGTCGATGAGTTTACCCGTACCTGCCTGCTGAAGGGACTGGATGAGATTGGCCTCACGCTTAATCATGAGGCGGCGATCGCGCAATACGAAAGAAGACAAATACGCCGCGAGTGACGCGAATCAAAAGCTCACCACAGAGGACACCGAGAACGCACAGAGGTCACAGAGAAGGTGAGCCTATACACAGAGGGTCGGTTCAGGTAATTTGCTTGCCGGATTTGATAGAATCCTCTTGGCTATCTGGCCGCTTCCATGACTATTAACGTTGATCTTCCACCGCAAATTGAACAGGCCTACCGCGCAGAGGCCCAGGCCAGAGGACTATCGCTCGATGAAATGGTGCGCGAAATTCTAATTGCCCGGCACCCAATCGACGAATTGTTAATGGATGCAAAAGAATTTTTTGCAAACAAGGGTCTATCTGAGTTGGCAAAGACCCAAGGGGTAAGACCCCTGGACAATCCATCGGTGTTGCTGGGTGGGTGGCCGGACGACGAAAACATAGATGAATTTCTAGAGCATACTTATAAGGAACGGAGTGCTTCATTAGTTTAATTCCGAATGGACGCAGTCCTGCTCGATACAGACGTATTTTCCTTTCTCATCCGTCCCGGTGATACGCGGGGCGATCTGTATCGTCCTCTTGTTCAAGGGAAGACAATAGCACTCTCATTTATTTCTGTCGGAGAACTCTACGTTTGGGCAGAACTCCGCAGTTGGTCGCCCACCAACCTTGCACGATTTGAAGAGCGATTGAAGGCTTGTGTAATTATCCCTTATGATCTGGAGCTTTGTAAGACTTACGCGCGAGTCAAAGCAAAACTTCCGCCTCACCTGCGCGCTATCCCAGTGAATGATTTCTGGATAGGTATATCTGCAATCCGGCATTCAATTCCTTTGCTCACCCATAACAGGGAAGACTTTGAAAGAATACCTGGCTTGATGCTTATTGAGATATCAGGGTAGGCCGCTTCTCAGGCAAACTTTTCTGAAAGCGGTATTCCCGCCGTAAGGTGTTAAGTGCGTGGCGGAGTATTGCGAATGGTCATCCACACCAGCCAAAGGCCATTCAGCGATGTGAGCACCACCAGAGGAATCATGAACTGCCGCACGGGAATGCGGTTGAACACACACCACAGCGCTCCAGCAACAATCGCGAGATCAACGATAATAAAGATCGTGAATATTTTCTTTTTAGTCATGCGTTCGCCAGCACTCAGCGGAGGACACAGCAGCAGGGCTAAAGCCCGAATTATTTAAGGCCTTTTCGGCACGACCAAAAAGTCATGCCCCTGTTATACGTCTCGCGAAGCTTCACAGCATTTATGGAAAGCCTGGAATTACGAGACAAAGCTAAAGGCCAAAGCTAAGAGCCAATAGCTAATATCCCATGATGTTATATCCGCCATCCACGTAAATGGTTTCGCCTGTGATTCCGGTGCTCAACCCGGAAGCCAGGAACAGCGCGGCGTCCGCGACTTCTTTTACATCCACGTTGCGCTTGAGCGGGGCACGGTCCGCCTGGGCTTTCAGCATCTCCGTAAATCCTGCAACGCCGCGCGCGGCCAGCGTCTTGATGGGTCCGGCAGAGATGGCGTTCACGCGAATCTGTTTGGGCCCCAGGCTGTGCGCCAGGTAACGGACACTGGCCTCCAGCGCCGCTTTGGCCACGCCCATCACGTTGTAGGAAGGCATGACTTTCTCCGCACCAAAATACGTGAGGGTCATGATGCTGCCGCCGTTGTTCATCAGCGGCGTAGCGGCACGGGCCAGCGCAATCAATGAATAGACGCTGATGTCATGCGCCATCTTGAAACCTTCACGCGAGGTGTTCAGAAAGTCGGCTTTCATATCTTCTGCGGGAGCATAGGCTATCGAGTGCACCAGCGTATCCAGATGACCAAAGCGCTCTTTCAAGGTGGCAAAGAGACTTTCGATTTCGGAATCCTTGGTTACGTCGCACTGGAAAGCCTCTGCGCCCTGCAGTCCTACAATCATGTCGTGCGCTTCCTGCTTCAGACGCTCGTTCTGGTAGGTGATGGCGAGTTTGGCTCCGGCCTCGCTCAAACGCTGGGCAATAGCCCAGGCAATGCTGCGCTTGTTGGCCACTCCAAAAACAACCGCATTGCGACCCTGCATGGATATCATGATGAATTCCTCGCGAATAGGAACCTCAAAGGATATCAAAATAGCTTTTGCTCTGGGCTTCCCTGGTGCAGAAGAGGTCTTCATTTACCCATTTACCAAGTACCCAGTTACCCAATCGTTTCAGTCGGCCGCGATTTTTTCCACCAGTGGTTCTGCCGCAACTGTCTCCTTCACCGGCAGCACGGTGGCCAGGGAACCTACGAGGTACACTCCACCAACAATCAAATAGGCCAGCGTCAGCCCACTGGTATGCGCCACGGTTCCCACTAAGATGGAGAGCACAAGCTGAAGACCGGTTGCGGCGAAATAAAAAGTATTTTGCACGCGTCCCATGAAATGTTTGGGAACCATATCCATCATGCTGCTGGTAAATGACACGCCCCCGAGTGCCCGGCAGCAGCCCATTACGGCGTAGATCAGGACGCAGACGAGCAGGGCGGTACTGATCCAGCGGAAGCCGCCATGCATGTGAGCAGCTACCCACGGCAGCGAAGTCAGGCATGTGCCGAGCACTGCCATGGAGACCCAGGTAGCACGATGGCGTCCTGCAGCGCGAAGCAGCACCGGGGTAAACATGGCGCTGAGAAAAGCGCCGATGGCCCATCCACCATTGAGCCAGCCGTATCCAACAGCCCCGGCCTTGAGCACGTGGTCACTGAAGGGTGCAGTGATGACTCCCTGAGTAAACATGGCGCCCAGGAAAAGAGCCCACGCGATCCCGGTGAGCAGCACGCGCGGATGACGCCGTATATAAATGATTCCTTCATGCATCTCGTGGAAGAAGCGCCGGAACTCTCCGTGATCGCGATGCACGCTGGCCGGTTGGGCGGCACCATGCTGTCCTTTGCGGACGAACAGATAGCAGATGAATGAGAGCACATAACTGATGAAGTCGATAAACAGCACTCCGCTCAGACCGATGGAGTTGTAGACAAATCCGACCATCGATCCGGCAATGAGCCATCCACCCTGCAGTCCCGCAACCAGAAGACTGTTGGCCTGGACAAATTCTGATTCGGGCGTCATCTCCTGGATAAGCGCGTTCATGGTGGGCCAGAACATCCAGAAGCCGGCGGCTACCAGGATGCTCATCAGGTAGACCTCCCACAATTTAGCCATGCCGCGCAGCACCAGCACCGCTACCAGTACGATGACTATGGCACGGGCCGCATCGAGCAGCATCACCAGCCGCCTGCGGTCTTCGCGGTCGATCACCACCCCGCTGAAGGGCAGCATCAGCATGGCAGGAATGGTTTGCAGCATGAGCAGCGTGCCCAGCGCCACTTCAGAGTGCGTTGCCTGCAGGACGTACCACGTCACCCCGGCAGAGTTCATCCCGCTGCCGATCATGGAGATCATATTTGCGGCAAAAATCAGCCGCAGACCCGGATGTCGTAGTACTTTCTTCATCTCTACTTCTCACTTTAACATTACTCGGCGCAGGGAATTGGTGGCATAATCAGCCCGGTGCTTACCATAGGTTTTGGCAAGCTGTCGAAAATAGGCCTACTGGCAGCCACGTTGAGTTTCGCGGCCCCGCCACAGCAGCCAGCCAATCCGCTTGTCGCCTATTACGAAGGTTCAATCATCCAGCTAGTACCTGAGACAGCGTCGGGTAACCGCGCGGCTGCTCTCGGGCCTTGGAATTTCGGCGAGCGCCTGCGCGAACCCAAGCCGCTGGACAAGCGCCTGAACCTCTACGTGGTTGTCCCCGGCCAGCAATATCGTTCACCCAGCCGCCCTGAGTACGATCACAGCCTGGTGATCAATTCATTGACCCATGAAAGAGCGCGCGAGTGGGACATCTTCTGGTGCTTCGTGCTGGATGCACGCGTCGCCGATGGCTTGCACAGTGAAAAAGATCTGCTCACCGCAGCACAGCAGTCCTTCCAGCCCGCCGACTTGTTCGACATCGAAGATATTCCCGGCCGCCAGATGCTGGCGGAAAAGACCGGAATCCAGACGCTCGCAGATCTCGGCCATTATCGTCATAAAGACGGATCGCTGCCGCGTGTACTGATACTGCCTGCACGTTTGGCGATTCGAGCGACGGCTGAACCGTTGCCGTCTGCCGCGACGTTCCAATCGATTGAATCGAGCGCAGAGAGCACGCCACGGAATTGGTAAATGAGCAGTTCGGTAAGGGTAAATGACCCCAAGCTTGCAGAAGTATGTAGAAGCCAGACAAATTCACGCATTTACCAACTTACCTACTTACCCAATTCGCGTTCCCGCTAATCTTTCTCTCTAACATTTATACTGTGCATTCACGTTTACTTTGAGGTCACGCTCTGCTTCCATACATCCATATTGGGCCGATAACGCTGGGAACATTCGGATTGCTGATGTGGCTGGCGTTTGTGGCTGCATTTTTTGTCCTGCATGCTGAGATCAAGCGGCGCAAGCTGGAGGTGAATCCAGAAGTCATTCTGGGCTGCGTAGCCATTGCAGGCATTGTTGGCGCTAAATTTTGGCACCTCATCGATACTCCTGAAGACCGCATCCCGCTTGGAATGCTCTTTAGCTGGGAGGGACTGCTCTCTCTGCGTTCCGGCTTCGCCTGGTTCGGTGGCTTCGTGGCGGGCATTACCACGCTGTTGCTGCTAGCGCGCAAATACCGCATCAGCATGCTGACGATGCTGGACATCTGCAGCCCGGCTGTGGCGATCGGCTACGCGGTGGGCCGCATCGGATGTCTCATCTCCGGCGACGGCGATTACGGCAAGCCCACATCGCTGCCTTGGGGAATGGCGTTCCCGAACGGTTTGGTGCCTACAACTAAAACTTGTCCCGAGTGGGGCGCGCCAGCCAATTGCGCCGTGCATCCCACGCCGGTTTACGAGTTCATTGCCGGAGTGCTGATCTTTCTCTATTTATGGAAACGAGGAAGGCGCGCCATCCAGCATCCGCTGGCCGCAGGCGTAATCACGGGAGAGTTTCTGATCCTGAGCGGCATCGAAAGATTTCTGGTTGAATTTCTGCGCATCAATCCGCGCGTGATCCTGGGCATGAGCAACGCCCAGTTCACCGCTTTGCTCTCGATTGTGGCCGGAATCATTCTGCTGATGGTTGCGAGGCGTCGATTTCGCAAAATCGATCCTGTCCACCGCGTCCTGAATCATGTAAATCAGCATGGCAACCCGCCCAAGCCCGAATATCACCGCTCGACACCTGAGTGTCCTCATCCTGAACGCTGGAGCATGTTTGACACCATGACCGCTGAAGTCGAAGTGCTGGAATTTCTGAAATGCCTGATGACCACGATGAAGCCCAACCTGGTCATCGAAACCGGGACCTTCCTGGCCGTGAGCACGCTCTACATGGCTGAAGGCATCAAGCAGAATGGCTTCGGCAAGATCATCACCTGCGAGCCTGATCCGGAAGTTTTTGCCAAAGCCAAAGAGAAGATCGATTCTTCAGGACTGAAGAAGTGGGTGGATTACCGCTGCGAGCCCAGTCTTAAGCTGAATGTTTCCGGAACCATTGATGTGCTTTTTTGCGATTCTCTTCCCGAACTGCGCGAACCTGAAGTCCGATATTTCCTGCCCAGGATCAATCCCAATGGATTGATCCTGATGCACGATGCCAGCTCTCATTTAAAGACCGTCCGCGAAGCCGCGTTGCGTTTGGAAGCCGAAGGCCTGATTTCCGTCGTCTTGTTGCCCACACCAAGAGGCCTGGTGATAGCGCAAAGGCGTGAAGGAAGGAAATAACGGCATTTACCGCAGAGGACGCAGAGGTCGCAGAGGAATTCACACAAAACACGAAACCGGAGTGGCTTCCAAATACCCGCAAATCATCAATTTTGTTTTTGTTAGTTTCTCTGTTCCCTCTGCATTGCTAACAATCAAATTCGTCTCAAGGTGCGAAGAATTATCAGCGAAACTTGCACGTGAAAAATTCGCGTAAATTCGCATAAATTCGCGCTATTCGCGTCATTCGGAGCGCCAGGCGAAGTCTGCCTGATCTTGTGAACTGAAAGGAGTTCACCTTGTAAATTGCCTATTCGACAAGTA
>QHVI01000089.1 GCA_003223515.1 Candidatus Angelobacter sp. Gp1-AA117 | reverse complement strand
ATGTAGACCACCAGTTTGCCGTCTTTATCGAAGAGGCACTGGCTAGGCAGGTAAAGCTGGTCTTTCAACTGGTTGCCGCGCACCACAATCTGCGCCGAGGTGCCGGGACGCATGATGCCGGCGCGGCCGGTGAGTTCAAAGCTCACGTCAAAACGCCGGACACTCTCAGCGCCGCCGAACATGTTATTGCGCGCCGTCATTCCGGCAACGGTTTTTACCTTTGCCGCCAGCACGGCCTCCGGTTGGGTATCGAGGCGAATCTCAGCGGTCTGTCCGGCGTTGATGTTGGAGCGGTCATTCTCATAGATTTTGCCCGCTACTTCCATCTGGTTGGTGTCCAGAATCTCAGCCAGAAACCGGCCCGAAAATACCAGGTCGCCTTCGCGGTACTCAGGCAGGGTCATGCCCTGGACCATCATGCCGCCGGCTGCATCCTGGTTCTCCTTGATGGAAACCATTCCATCCATCGGTGATTTCACTTTCATGCTGTCAATATTGTGCTGCGCCACCTGCATTCCCAGCAGGGAACTTCGGCGCTTCTCTTCCAGCAAAGCGATGGATGCATTGTTGGAAGCGGCCCGCGAATTTACATCCTGTGCAAGCTGCGCCAGCCGCCGCCTGGCTTCTTCGAGGTTCAATAGGTTCTTCTGCGCGTCGATGTCGCTGGCCAGTTCATTGCGGCCAACCTCCAGTTCAGCGCGGCGGACATCAAACCTGGCCTTCAGCAACGCAACTTTATCTTCCGCCATTTTGACCTCGGCATCGGCCCGGGCTTTCACGATCTGCTGTTCGGCCTCGGCAAGCTGCGAGCGGCTTTGCTCCAGGTTGTACTCCTGCTCGCTGGGATCGAACTCAATCACCACGTCACCGGCTTTCACCGGGGCGCCGGTTTTTGCCATGCGGACAATCTGCAGTGTGCCGCTCACCGAAGGGGCAACCAGCATGGAGGAGTGCGGCGTGCGCAACTCTCCGGTCGTCGTAATGTCGAGTTGCAGCGTTCCTTTCTGCACCTTGATGACAGGAATCATTCGGGCAGCAGGATGCAGTTGCTGCACGGCAAAGGTAATGCCAAGGCCGAGCAACAGAATGGCAGCCAGGATCGCCACAACGCGCATCTTCTTCTTGCGATTCATTGCGATTGCTGCTCCACGGTGGGATATTGCAGCGCGACTTTCTCTCCCGGCTGCACTCCACTGCCGATCAGCAGATCGCTCTTGCTCCGGCGTGTTACCTGCACCGTGCGCTCTTCAAACTTTGAGCCTTGGAGAACGTAAGCGACAGAGCGCCCATTCTTATCAAAAACCGCGCTGGCGGGAACCAGAATGCCATTGGCGATTTTCTCCACGGCAATGCGGCCTCCGGCGCTCATTCCCGGCCTGATGCGCGCATCCTTGTCATCGATCTGCACCGCGATATCGAAGCTCTTGGTCACAGGCCAGGAGGTATAGTCGGGCTTGGCCAACGGGCTGATCTCCGCAATGGCAGCAGGAAATTCCTTGCCGGCAATGGCATCGATACGCACCGAAGCCGTCTGCCCTGGTTTCATCCGGCCACGGTCACTTTCGTCGACTCTGGCGCTGACTCTTACATTGCTTAGATCGGGAATTTCGGCAACCACCGCGCCTGACCACGCCCGGTCACCTTCGCGAAAATCAGGCGTGGTGTTTCCAGACATCCAGTTGCGCATCCGGAAATTGGGCATCAGCGTAACCATGCCATCAGCGGGAGCACGCAAGGTAAGCAATGAAATTTGCCGCTGGGTGAGGGTTACATCAAAGACGGCTTTAGCGCGTTTCTGCTTTTTGCTTTCAACGTCGGCGGCTGCTGAAGCTTCGGTAGATTTGTCTTTCTGCTGCAGCTCCTTCAGTTGCTGCTGGGCGTCAGACAGCTTCAGTCTGGTTTCTGCGCCATCGATGTCTGAGAGTATCTCCTGCTTGTTAGTATCGAGCTTGGCGCGATCTACATCATAGCGAGCCTGAAGCAGATCAGTGGCCTGCTGCTCTTTGAGCAGACGCGAATCTGCGCGGACTCGCTCGATATCGGCTTCTGCCGACTTCAGCTCTGACTGCCGCTGCTCCAGCGTCCGCTGCAGGTTGCTGGCATCGAACTGGGCTACGATGTCGCCCTTCTTCACAACCGTACCAGTAGGCACCAGCTTCACGATCTGTAAATCGCCGGGAATGGAAGGAGCGATAAGCTGGATAGAATGCAGCGCTTTTATTTCGCCATGTACCTGAATGAAATCGACGAACTCTCCGCGCTTCACCTCGGCTGTAGGAATATCAGGCGCGCTGCCACGGCGAAAAGTCCATCCGGCGGCAACCAGCAGGATAACCAACACACCGAGGGTGACGAGAGTCTTAGGCCGTGTTTGCAGAAATTTCTTCATGAGGTTGCATCCCGCAAGAGCACTGCGCCTTTTTCCACTCCGGAGACAACTACCTGCTCCACATTGCTGGCTGCGCCCAGCCTGACCTCGCGTTTCTCGTAATCCGAGCCGTTCTTCACGCGCACATAGGCATGGCCATTCTCACTGAAGACTGAGTCGCGGGGCACAACCAGGGCATTCGGCTGGCGGGCGATCTCGATATCCACCGCGGAAGAAAGATCGGGGAGCAATCGGGAATCAGAGCCGTTGATGGAATACAACCCGACGAGGTAGCGCATCCGGCTCGAAAATGAGCTGGTCTGGGCGACCGCAGAAAGGCTCTGCAGCGTGCCGCTGAAAGAGAGTTCAGGGTAGGCATCAAGGCCGATGCGGACATTCTGGCCCACGCTCAGATCGCCAATGTCTGCCTGGTTCATGCGGGCACGCACCTGCATGCGTCCGGGATTCACCACCTGCATGAAAGGAAAGCCGGGTCGCACCTCATCGCCTTCCTGCACATCAGAAAACGAGCCGCCCTTCCACATGGAATTGATTACGGCAACGCCGTTAGTCGCTGCATGGATGACCATCTTCTGAGTGTTGCCCTGGGCCCATTTCATGGCCGTCAAGGCGCGATCGCGCTGGATCTGCAGGACCTTCAATTCGGCCTGGGCGGCGCGCCGCTTCAGGTTGAAAGTTTCCTTCAGTTGCTGGAAGGTAGCGCGGGCCTGATCCAGGTTCTCCTGGTTCTTTTCCGCATCAATGCGGGAGACGATCTCATTCTTCTTCATCTCCAGTTCGGCGGTCTGCAATGCATCTTCAGCTTGCTTCAGTTGGGTTTCGTCGGCGGCAAGGGCGGCGGCCTGGTCGGCTTCCTTCTTTTTGATCTGCTCCACCAGGTCGCGATACTCGGCTTCTTTATCGATCACCACCCGAAGCTGCGCCTGGCGGTCAAATTCCACCAGCACGTCGCCGCGATGCACAGTACTGCCATTGAGCACCAGTTTGGTAATGATGAGAGTGCCCAGCCCCTGGCCGGAAAGCCGGGGCGCGGCAATGGCGCGGGATTCCACCGCTTCTACGATCCCGTGCGCGCGCAACCTGCGGATAAAATCTTTCTGCTCCACTATGGCGGTGCGCGCAGCATCGCCATTGGCCTGCTTGGCCGTTTTCCCTGAGGGGCTGCTGCCGCGCAAAACCAGCGCTACTATGGCTGCAACCACGGCCAGCACAATCACCCACCAAAGCACACGGCTGCGCTTGTTCCTCAGAGGCGGTTCGGGCACGGGAACAGGGCCGGGCGCTGGGGGAACACTTCGCGCAGGCGCTACTTCCGTGGCACTGGAGGAGAGAAATGATTTAACGCCTTCTAACACTTGTTTTTTATATAAAAGCAGGGGGATTGTTGGTCGTCATCTTACTTCAATAATCAGCAGTCAGCAATCAGCATTAAACCCCTAACATCTTTGCCCAGGCACGGATACACGCGGCTGTAAGAGCATTCCTCAATTCCCGCCGGAGCCGAATCTGTTGGACTCCCTAGGAATGCTGGCGGGTAGCAGTTTTTGCGAAGAAATCGTCATATAGATCATTCTTTAGTTTTTCTCTGTATTACTCCGTGCCTCAGTGTCTCCGTGTTAGATTTCTCCCATCTTGGCCACCTTTGCGCCCTCTGCGTCCTTTGCGGTTAAATAACACTCTACGAATGATGCGGACAATCATCGTTATTCTCGCCCTGCTGCCGGTGTCCTATGCGCAGAAGATCAACTTTTCACCATTGCCGGAATCCGCAGTGGTGGAAAGGCGCGAGCCGGTTCCTGCCCTGGCGAATCGCCAGGCACGGCTGGAGGAATTATTCCGGCAGGCCGGTTGCCGTGGCGATGCGATCACGGAACAGAAAATCGCCTCGCTGTCCGAAGCCAATGTGATCTGCCGTCTTCCCGGCAAAGGCCATGGAATCATCGTAATTGGAGCAAACTACGGCCAGTCGCCGCCTGATAACTGGAATGCAGCCGCATTGTTGCCCAGCATCTACCAGGCGCTTACGCATCGCAAGCGGAAACACACATTTTTATTTATTGCCTTTGCCGATGAGAACCGGGTTCTGGGCGGCTCGGAGTATTTCGTAAGCCACCTCGATCAGGCATCGCTGGACCATACGGAAGCCATGGTCAACCTGGATGCCATGGGATTTTCTCCCACCAAAGTCTCCACGCAACACTCTGACCCGGGGCTGATGAAAAGCCTGATCACCACCGTTTACATGCTGAAGCGTTCCATTGGCCAGGTCGATCTTTCCCGCGCTGTGAAGACCGACTCCGAATCATTTGTGACGCGGAATATTCCACGGATTACCCTGCACTCGCTTACGCTCCCTGATGTAACCGAACCGCGTGATGCCGATCCATCTTCTCTCCGCCGTTTTCAGGCCGATAACTATTACAGCTCTTACTACCTGGTGAGCGGCTTTCTCGCGTATCTTGATGTCAAGTTGAAATCAAGGCATCACAAATGAAGGCGCTCGCGAGCTTCTTTCAATTTGAGCCGCACAAAACAACTTTTTCACGGGAAGTAATCGCCGGGCTGACCACCTTCACCACCATGTCCTACATCGTGGTGGTGAATCCGGCGATCCTCTCCAATGCCGGCATTCCGGTCGGCCCGAGCTTTGTAGCCACGGTTCTGGCTGCGGTCTTTGGCTGCACCCTGATGGGCCTCTATGCCAACCGTCCATTCGCTATCGCGCCTTACATGGGCGAGAACGCTTTTATTGCCTTCACTGTTTGCCAGGTGCTGGGCTACCGCTGGCAGACTGCTCTGGCCGCCATCTTCATTGCCGGAGTCTTGTTCATCCTGATGACCGTGTTGCGACTGCGCCAGTGGATCGTGGAAGCCGTTCCGCAGTCGCTGCGCTACAGCTTTGCCGTGGGCATCGGGCTGTTTCTTACCTTCATTGGATTGAACCAGGCAGGCATTGTGACCCTGGGTGTTCCGGGTGCGCCGGTTCGCTCCGGACACATCACGGCCGCGCCCGTGCTGGTGGCGATTCTCGGGTTCATCCTGATCTCAGTTCTTATCATCAGGAAGGTGCCGGGGGCCATCCTGCTGGGCATTGTAATTACCGCCATCATCGGTTTCATTTCCCGAACCGCGCCTGCTCCTGAACACCTGCTGAGCTTGCCGCCCGGTATTCGTCCCATTCTCTGGCAGCTTGACTTCCACGGTGTACTTACCTGGAAAGCCTTTCCCATCGTGTTGACCATCTTCATCATGGCTTTCGTCGATACCATGGGAACACTGATTGGGCTCTCGGCACGCGCCGGCTTTCTCGATGAGCATGGCAATCTTCCGCAGATCGAGCGCCCCATGCTGGTGGACGCGCTCTCCACTTGTTTCTCGCCTGCCATTGGCACAACCACTTCAGGTGCCTTTGTGGAATCAGCCACAGGTATTGAAGCCGGAGGACGCACCGGCCTCACCGCCCTGGTCTGCGCCGCATGTTTTGCCCTCACGCTTTTCTTCTCGCCCTTTATTGCCGCCATTCCTGCGCAGGCCTATGCTCCCGCGCTGATCGTCGTGGGCTTGTTCATGCTCGCGCCCATCGCCCGCATCGATTTCTCCGACTACTCCGAATCTATTCCAGCCTTCGGTGTAGTTTCATTGATGTGCTTCTCGTTCAACATTGCCGTGGGAATCACAGCCGGATTTGTCTTGTATCCGCTATGCAAGCTGGCGGCAGGCAAGATGAAAGAGATCAAACCGGCGTTATGGGTGCTGACGGTGTTGTCATTGCTGTTCTTTGTGTTTTATCCGTATGAGTAAAATCTTCGCCGCTGATGAACGCTGAAAAAGCGAATCACCACAGATCAACACTGATGAAACACGGATTGTGCTTTGAAGTGGTGACGTGGTGGCCCATCCGTGTGTTTTCTTTGTCTTAGATCGGTTCCTGAATTGATATAGCCCATCGAAATCTCTGATCTCTACGCCGCTTTTGGCCCCTGCTTTTGGGCCTTGGAAGAACTGCTCTAAAAATTTGACCCTGAATTTTGGTCTCCTGCCCCTTGACTTCCCAGTCTCTATAGTAATACTGTTATAGCGGCACCCAGGTGACGTGCTGTATCTGCTCTTTGAAAACTGAATATGGATTGGACTCCCTTGCCAAACCGGCAGTCGTGTGCCTTGGTGGAGTGGGCTTGTCACACCGTCATGCGGTTCACAGACATTCTGTGGCCGCTGACGGTGTTGGCCTGATTTCACCTGCAATCCTGGTCTTTGTGCAGGGTTGTGGAAGTGTCTCCCAATTCCGGTCGTCAGAAAGGCTGTTCCGCTTCTGTACCGGAACATGGAACAGCAACCGGAACGCCGGATCTATTGCAGCCAAAAGAGTTAACACCGTTTGTTCCGTGTTCCGTTTCTTTTTGCCTGATGAATTGTGACGGTCATAAACGACGACGCCATTCCGTAGTAGCTAACTAGCAGCCAGAAGCTAGTAGCTGATTTTCCCTGCCCTCTTATGCCCTGCATATTTCCACTCCGTTTTGGACTACAGCTTTCCTGGAGTCGCTCTAATTAGAGCAAAACCAGCCTTCCGCAGCCGGGGGCGGCTAATGCCACTTACTTAAGCATGGGACTGCTCAACAGCTTGGGAAAGAGCGCAGAAAAGGTCACGATAAGCCGAGCGCCGGAGGCGCGTGATTATTGAGCCCACGTCGGAAGACGTGGGAAAAAGGTTAGATCGAAGAACAGAGCCCCGTTAGGGGCGCCACAATCAGGCTAAATTGTCTTAAGTAAATGGCATTAGCCGGTGCGGCTGTGCCACACGTTTCTTCCGGGCTACAGCAACTTTGGTTTTGCTCTAGCAGAATGCTGGTCACCACTCTTACTTTTCTTCGGCCACCTGGTTAGCTGATACCTTCAAGGGCTTCTCTTGGGGCTCGGGCCATTTCTGGGCGACGATCAGCAGTTTGATCTGGCGTTCACGTTCTGCAGAAAGCGGATGCGAGCGGAAGTAGCCGGTGATGCTTTCAATGGCCACGCGCGGAATTTCCTGATCAGGCGTCTCGTCTTTCGTCACATACTGATGCTCCAGCTTTTCGAAGGCCTGGAACATGCGTATGGCGCCCTGCGGCGAGTATCCGGCCATCACGGCGAGTTGCGTGCCGTCGCGGTCGGCCTCGAGTTCCTGCTCTTTGTTGTATCCGGCCTGGAACAACTCGATGGGCAGCACGATCAATCCACCCAGGGGCAGATGGCGCGCCGCAGCCTCAATGGAGGCGCGCTCATTGCAGTGGTAATGCTCTACGTGCTCCACCTCATGGCCGAGGACGCTGGCCATTTCATCCTCGCTGTCCATCAGGTCGATAAGGCCCTTGCCGATAAAGATGTGTCCGCCGGGCAGGGCGAAGGCGTTTACGAGGTAGCTCTCAGGAATATAGTGGAATTTGTATGTAAACTTGCGGCGTGCGTGAGCAGCCACGCGGCGGCCCACCTCGCTTACATATTCCTGCATGGGAGCATCGGCCTCGCTGTACGTGGTGGAGTACTGCTGCGCCATGCGATCGCCCGCGAGCATCTCCTGCTGGTCAGAGAGGCGGGTGATACGCGCGGGTACGCGGCTGACCTCGCGCTGCAATTCGGCAGCGGCATTGAGCGCACCCTCCGGCCCGACGTGTCCCCCGGCCTTGTAGCGTTCGCCCAGGTAGAGCACGGTTCCGGCAACGGCAACCAGTAACGCAAGAATCAGCAGGCGCTTCACAGGTACTCCCGCAAGGCATCGCGGTTCCGGGCGAAGAGGTATCCGGCAGCCAGGAACAGGATAGCAACACCGATCATGGTCAGCGCGCGCACTGTGGCGTCCTGCGCGTGGCGGATGTCCAGGAAGATCTTGCCGCCGCAGAGCAGCAGCAGGCCAAGCCCAGTGCGGATGAAATTACGCTCCCTTGCGAAGAATGCCGCCAGGATGATGACCAGCCCTTCGATGCTCCAGGAGAGAGTAACCATAATGCCCTGCATGCGAATGTAGAGCAGCACCGTCATCAATCCTACGGTGATGAAGAACAGCGGCTGCTCCGGACGATCAAGAACCGTCCCGAAACCGTTGCGTGTTCTTTCGACCGATCGCACACGAAAGGCCACCGGCAAGCTGAGCGCCAGTATGGCGATGGCAATAATGGAACTGGTGAAGTCTGAGGTAAGCGAACTTTGCAGATTATAGAAGTTGCGCATGGCCAGCCGGAAAGCCGTTGCGCCCACCATGATCAAACCCTGGTAGAGGAAGATCTTCAAGTCCAGTAGCCACGCAGCCAGCAGCAACACTGCCGCCAGCGCGGCGTATCCGACGGCCACCGAGTCGGGCAGCAATTCAAAATGCACGAGCACGGCAACCGTAGCAGTACCTAGAGCCGCGATGATATGTTCCAGGCGCGCTTCCGTGGGCTCGATCTTTCGTGCCTGCGAATGCAGCCGCCAGAAGACCCAGAAGTAAATCACGGCCAGCAGCACGATCAGGAATGTTGCCAGGCTGAAGAGAGTTGCTTCAGGCAGGGTGTTGACATTGGCGACCAGGATGCGAATGAAACTGGAGACCAGCGCCACATATCCCTGGATGCGCAGATGAACCGCTGCCCGTTCATAGCCAATCTCGAAGAGCACCAAACCGAGAATAGACCAGGCCAGCGCCACGTTGTTGGGCTGCAACTCATACCAGGCCAGCCAACTCAGCAGGAATGAGCCGAGCCACGAATAAATGGGGCGCACGCGCTCACCCGGAGACCATAAGGCCATCACATAAACACCGGCAGCCACCAGCGCCACAGAGATCAGCCTGTAGCTGAGACCGTGATAGATAGTGGACAGGGTGAAGTTGTTGACCAGGGTGCTGGCGAATGAGAGCAATGCCAGCACCAATCCCTGCCACTTGAACTCGTTGCGTTTGAGCAGGTGGCCAACGCCGGAAACTGCCAGCCCCAGCCCGACCCAGTAAACCGGAACCAGCCACAGCGGAGCCTGCCACCAGATCAGCAAGGCAAGCAGCGCAGTTGCGGCCCAGCGGTAGCCAATGGCGAGAGGATCGCTGGCCGCATATTCCGCGCGCTGTATGAAGCGGGCGCTCAAATACGTCAATGCGGCAACGATGCCCAGGATAATCAGCGGCTCCCTGGTGGAACGTCCCAAAGACATCTGGATCTGGCTGGTAACACATGCATCGAGAATCGCCACTGCGGTGATCCAATGCGCTTCGTAGAGGAGCACAGGAATGCTGAACTGCTGTCCTACCCAGCACAGTACGGTGAACAATACTGCAAGCACAATCGCCACCCGGTTCGCCGGAACGGAGGCATAGATCGCGCCCACGGCAAAGACGCTGGCCATGAACGAGAGCGCTTGAAGAGCCTGCTGCTCGAATTCATTCGAGAACAGGTCTTTCCAGCGGCGTCCAATGATGTGGCTGTTGACATAGAAGACGGCGGCAATCACCGCGAAGATGATCCCGAGTTGCGTATCGTGGCGGGGCTCGGCGCTCAACACCTTGCCCGCAAGGCCGGCAATCCCGGTGGGCCAGACGAAGACGTAAGCGGCCACCAAAAAGGAGATGATCCCGCCGAAGTAGCGGAACATCTTCTCCCTGGTAAGAATTCCCGCCAGCAGGAAGGCCTCTGCGCCAGCCAGCCACAGGAGTTCCAGAGTGTGAGTGCCCGCATACCTGCACGGCACCGCCGCCACCATCAGCGTAACGCCGAGGCTGGAGAGCACCTGGAAGGGTGCGACACGACGGCGCGACAGGGGCAACTGGCCCAGCGTGAACTCGATGCCGCCCATGATCAGCAGCGGCCAGAAGGCCCATGCGGGCGGATGGAATGACTGGTACTTCATCACTCCCAGGAAGAGGATGGGGTTCATCAGCGCCGCGATAGTGGATAAGGATTCCTGCCGCTTATTGGCTACGGTGCGCACCAGGTAGGAAGCACGGAAGATCAGCCAGTAGCAGGTCATCAGGATGACGCTGGAGGTGAACTGCGGAAATGGCCCGTGTCCCTGTTTGTCGAAGAGTTGATAGAACCAGAAGAGGTGATTGAGGTAGCTGGCCAGTATTCCAAAGATTTCCAGCTCAAACCATTTGCGCCGCACCACCAGGATGACCAGGCCGATGGCGAGCACAATGCCAGCGGTGGCGCTGAGCGGGGTCTCATGGCTGGTGCCGATAGCGAGAAAACCCAGCAGGAATGAGGCGCCGGTGACCAGTTGCGAATCGTATTGGAGCGTATGCCAGACCATGGCCCCGGCTACCAGCAGCATCAGGATCAGGTCGGCCACATCAGATGCCATGATCTGGATGCCGGGCACATGGCGCATTCCGTAGGTAGTGAAGAAAGTGATCGCCCAGCCGCCGCCGATCAGGACGCGACCCAGAACTTTGTATTTTTCTTTCTTCTCAGTGAAGATTCCGCCGGCCAGCGTGCCCAGGCCGACAGCAAAGAAAATCACAACACGCCAGAATGGCGACACCCTTTGCCAGCTCGCGGCGCCCAGGTAAGCTACGCCGAGCACCAGCAAGGTGATGCCCAGCTTAGGCAGCCAGTTTGTGCCTATGGATTCTGTAAAGGAAACACCAGGTTTCTTGAGCTTTGGTAATTCCAGCCCTGAACGGGATTTTGCAATCTGACCTTGGAACAGAACACTGCCAGACGGCTGCACCGGCGCTGCTGGACGGACGGGAGGAACGACAGGCGGCGGAGTAGCAGGCATAAATGGCCTGGGTGTTACAGGTACAGCCGGTTTCTCGACCGACGACACCGGAACAGCAGCGGGCGTTTCCGGCAGCCTCACTGGAGCGGCAGGAGTGACCGGAGGTGGAAGCACCACGGGCTTTAATGGCATCACTGGCGGCGGGGACGCCACTGGCCTTGTCTCCGGAACCGGAGCAGGCGGCGCTACCGAGGGCGCTGGCTGCTCAGGAACGCGGATTATAACCTGCTGTTGCAGCTTTGGCTGTTGTTCCAGCGCGTGAACCCGTGCGGTCAGGGCGGCAAAGAGCTGTTGGGACTCTTGCTTCTCTTCGCGACGCCAGCGGTCTGTCAGAATCCCACGGATGAACAGATAGACAACAACGATAAAGAGAACAAATTCCATAGTGTCCGTCTCAGGAGAAAGCGTCTGCAATTAGGGATTTTGCTCAGATTGTAGAACGCTTTTCATTAAAAGTCGTGACGATTCTAGCCAGGGACCCAATGACTAAAGTGCGGCAAAGAGCGGCAGGAAGGGGCGAGGCGGAGACGGCAAGCTGTTTCAGGCTTGAGAGGATGGCACGAGAGTTGCCTTAAAACCTTACCGCAGAGTACACAGAGAGCGCAGAGGGCCCACATCAGCGGTAAGGTTTTGTTACCTTTGCGACCTTTGCGACCTTTGCGTCCTTAGCGCCGTTTGCGGTTAATTCGCCTTGGTTGCAAACTCGGGGCGAATCGTTTCCGTGTTGGACCAGTATTTCTTCCGCAAATCACGCTTCAGAATTTTGCCGGTACCTGTCTTAGGGAGCGCATCGAGAAATTCCACTGAACGCGGGCACTTGTAATGCGCGATGCGTGACCGGCAGAAGTCCAGCAGTTCCTGCTCAGTCGCCGTGGTTCCGGGCTTCAGCACAACCAATGCTTTGGGCACCTCGCCCCAGCGTTGATCGGGCACAGGAATTACGGCAGCTTCATAGACGCAAGGATGGGCGGCCAGTATCTTTTCCAGTTCCAGTGAGGAGATGTTCTCGCCACCGCTGATGATGATGTCCTTGGCGCGATCGACGATCAGCAGGTAGCCATCTGCATTGATCGTTGCCATGTCACCGGTATGGAACCAGCCATCGCGCAATGCCTGGGCGCTGGCCTCGGGTTGCTGCCAGTAGCCTTTCATCACACCGTCACTGCGGGCAATCACCTCGCCAATGGCCTGACCATCGCGCGGTACATCATTGCCGGACGAATCGACAATGCGCACCTCAACCCCCGGTATTGCATATCCTGTCATGGCCTGGCTGGCATAACGCTGGTCACCTTCCCAGTTCAGACCGGCTTTCATCTTTGAGGTGGTCAGCACGGGGGCGGTTTCGGTGAGGCCGTAACCTGAATAACAGGTACAGCCGATTTTTTCTTCGACCTCGCGAACCAGAGTTGGCGACGAGGCCGCGCCGCCGAGGGTGATGCGCTCCAGTGTAGACAGATTGTATTTGCCGCGTTCCGGACAATTGACCAGTGCAATCGCCATGGTGGGAACGAGGCTGCATGCCTGTACACGCTCACGCTCGATCAAGCGGAAGACCTCTACGGGGTCGAATTTGTGAATCATCACGTGCGTGGCACCGACAAAGGTGAGCGAATGCGCAACACCCCAGCCATTGGCATGAAAGAGCGGAATGGTGTGCAGCTCGATCGTATCTTTGTTGCTGGAGAAGTTGATGGCCACGTTCATTGCGTGCAGGTAGACGTTCCTGTGGGTCAGCATTACGCCCTTGGGATTGGCGCTGGTGCCGCTGGTATAGAAAAGCTCGGCCAGGGCTTCTTCGTCGAAGTCCATGATGTCAGCCTGATAAGGCTCAGCCAGGGCCAGCATCTCTTCATAATTTTGTGCAGCAAGCCAGGCTTCTTGTGGTTTGCTGTCGAGCATGATGAACGATTCCACCGTAACCGACTGCCGGAAAGAGCTGACCATGTTCAGGAATTGCGATTCCAGGAAGAGCAGTTTTGCCCCGGAATCGTTAAGGATATAGGCGAGTTCCTGCGGATTGAGACGGATATTCATGGGCAGCAGGACCGCCCCGGCTTCCAGCACTCCGTAGTAGGCCTCCAGCAGACGGTGACAGTTGGTGCTGAGGAAGGCGACACGGTCACCGGGTTTTACTCCGGCGCGGCGCAACGCTCCAGCGAGGCGCGCGGCGCGGCCGGCAAATTGCCCGTAAGTAAAGCGCTCATCACCGCAGACTACGGCGGTCTTGCCGGGAAATTGCTGCTGCGCATAACGCAGGAAACGGACGGGAGTGAGAGGAATGTTCATAATTAGCACTCAGCAATTAGCAGTCAGCACTCAGCCCCTTGACCCTTCTTGTTAACCGAAAGTTCAATGCGAGCTGATGCCCTTTCCGGATTTACCGCAGAGGGCGCAAAGGACGCAGAGGAAATTCTTCACCAAGCTGACTGGCCTCCATCCACGACCAGCACATGGCCTGTAACGTAGTTTGAAGCATTGGAGGCCAAGAATACAGCCGCTCCTTTTAAATCATGGTCTGTGCCAAAGCGGTGCAGGGGAATATGCTGCAACAGGTAATCTTTCTTGTGTTCAATCACCCAATCGGACATGTGGGTTGGGAACCATCCCGGGGCAATGGCATTTACGTTGATGTTGTGCGCGGCCCACTTGCAGGCCAAATCCCTGGAAAAACTGATCACGCCGCCCTTGCTGGCGTGATAGCCGATGGCCTGCACGGCATCAGGCGGAGCGCCGCTCAGGCCAGCGACCGAAGCTATGTTGATAATCTTGCCGCGTCCCTGCGCAACCATGGTTTTACCTACGGCCTGGCAGCACAGGAATGTGCCGGTCAGGTTGGTCTCGAGAACCTTGTTCCAGTCTTCAAGGCTCATCTGCTCCACAGGCGCGCCCCAGGAAATGCCGGCATTGTTGATGAGAATGTCGATGCGCCCGAACTGGGCGAGAGTGGCATCGACCATCTCCTGAATGCTGGCGGCGCTTTTTACGTCGCAGCCGATGGCCATGGTCTTCACGCCGAGCTGCTGCAACTCTTCGGCGGCCTGCCGGCAGCGCTCTTTCTTGCGCGCACACAAGACCAGGTTTGCTCCCATTTCGGCGAGCCCTTCCGCCATCTGCCGGCCTAGCCCGATGGAGCCTCCGGTGATGATGGCCACACGTCCGGTAAGATCAAAAAGCTGTTTTACGTTCACAGATTGTGTTGCGGTGGACATTAGTGCTCCTCAAAAGTACGCAAGGCTTTTTACCGCAGTCGGACATGGGACTAACGTCCCACCCAGAAAACATGAAAATTGCGCTTCGGGTTAAGGTATCCACCGTAAGCACCCAGCTATTTTTAGGGCAGAGAACGCAGAGGGCGCAGAGGAAGAAGAATTAATACGCAATGAATGAGACCTCAACATTTCTCTACGCACTTTGCGCTCAGTGCTCATTGTGTTTTTTTGCTCACGAAGAATGTTCCGCTCTACTCGCGACAGATTTTTCCGCGCAGCCGAGGGCGGCTGCGCTCCATAAACATTTTGTTGTATCTAATTCTTTCCTCCCGGCTGTAACCCAGTTGGACGATTCACCGCTCCTGCTTCCCATGGGGCCTTTAGTTCTGTACGCCACTCCAGCAATGCCGGGCCGCGAGCGTTGATCCACGAAGCAAGCTGGTGGCGAAGTCCGTCAAGATCTGTGACCCGTTGCGCGGGAATTCCGTACGCTTCAGCCAGGACACAGAAGTCGGGATTCTTCAGTTGCACCTCGTGGGTGTGGCCAAACATGGTGCGCTGCAGGAATCCGATGATGCCGTAGGAGTTGTCATTCACCAGCAGAATCTTTACCGGCAAGTTGTACTGTGCCAGCGTGGCCAGCTCATGCGAGGTGTACTGAAAGCCTCCGTCACCGGCAATACAGATGACGCGGGTGTTCCTGCCGGTGCGTTGATTGGCGCAGGCAGCACCGATGGCGGCGGGCAGTCCGTATCCCAGTGTGCCTGAGCCGCTGGGATACAAGAAGGTGCGCGGCGCCAACACCGGGAAGAAAGTTGAGGCCCAGTAGTTGAGGATCGACTGGTCATTGGCCACTACATCATCGCGGTCCAGAGCCTCACGCAGCAACATGAGCGCAGAATAAGCATCTGCATTCAGTGATTCCAGTCTCTTGCGTTCCTGCGCGCGAATCGCGGCCACGTCACACCAGGGCTGCCGCGATTTCAGGCTGCCGGTAATACCCTGCACGATTGCACTGATGTTTCCAAACAGTTTTGCGGCTGCGGGAAACGGGAAGCCGACATGCTCCGGACTTTGATCGATCTGCACCTGCTGTGCAGGCGCTTTCAGCGAGAACCTGCCGGTATCGAATTCAGTAAAGCGCGCACCGATGGAGATGAGCAGATCACTGTGTGCGAGTACTTCCTGGGCCGCGCCCAAACGGGAGATGCAGCCCATGGAAAGAGGATGATCGTCTGCGAATACGCCTTTGCCGCTGGTGGTGGTCAAGACGGGCGCATGGAGCGTTTCAGCCAGTTGCTTCAGGGCGGCGACAGCATCGTCAGTATCTACACTTGAGCCTGCGACAATGGCAGGGGTGCGACTCTGATGAATGTGAGTCACGGCTTGTTCAATTTCGTCTGTCTTTGGAGATTCATCCGCACAGCCGGGGGCGGCTGTGCCACACGGAGCCAGTAATACATCATGGGGGATTTCGATGAAGGCCGGGCCATCGGCTTTCGCTGCGGAAGCCACTGCATCCGGGATATCTTCCGGGCGGCTGATGCGTGTGGCAAAGCGAGTCAGCGGCCGGATAATTTCAAGCTGTTGTGGGGTTTCATGCAGAGCGCCGCAGGTTTTGCCAAGAATCGATGAGGCAACGTTGGTGCCCACCAGGATAAGCGGCGTATTGGTTTGAAAACTTTCGAGCAGACCGGCCAGAGTAAACAGATTGCCCGGCCCAGTAGAGGCAAACACAACAGCAGGCTTTCCGCTGCGATGGCAGAAGCCATCGGCGGCGAAGGTTGCGGCCTGCTCGTGCCGCGCGATCCAGTGCTGAAATTGGGGTCGCTGGCGCAGCGCGTCATACAGCGCAATATTATGGATGCTGGGAATGCCGAAACCGGAATCGATGCCATGCGCGAGCAGCGCCTCCACCAGGGCGGATGCGACGTTCACACTTTCTGCTGAAACATGGGACGGGGCAGACATGCTTTCAGATAAGAACAGTACAGAAAAAGGACGACGGAGGCGGGAACGCCTCCGTCGTGGAACAGGTTGATATTTAGAACGCCAGGCGCGCGCCGAACTGGAATTGCCGTCTGATCTGTGCAGAGGCAAAGCAGCCGGGGTTAAGGCCGATCGGACTATCCGTCGGCGAGCAGGCAGTTCCTACGGGAGTTCCAGGCGCCGGAACCGGGATAATGTTGTTGACGCTCGCGTAGTTCGTGCGGTTGAAGATATTGAAACCTTCTGCAATGAAGCTCAGGCTGGTTCTTTCAGTCAGCTTAATTGCACGCATGAGCCGCAGATCAACGTCGAAATAATCGGGACCGCGGCCGGCGTTGCGTCCCATGCCCAGCGGCCGGTCATTGGTGGAGTGACGGTCGCCATTGACATCCGATCCGGCAAGGACGTTGAAGGGATGGGGACTGTTGTAACGAATGATGGGCGAGAACTGGAATCCACCCAGGATCTTCTGAGCGGCTTGCGCGCTGCTACCACCGTGCGGAACATTGAACACGGCGGCGGCCACAGCCTTATGGCGCTGGTCGAAGTCTGAGAGAGCCTTTTCGGCGCTGAGGTTGGTGGCATCCATTGGACCGAAGTCGCTGTTGAAGTCCGTAGTGGTGTCATAGGCACGGCTGATAGTGTAATTGGCCATGATGCTGACATTGTCACTGAAGCGCTTCTTGAACTCGAAGATTCCACCCTGGTACACCGATGAACCTGCTGAAGAGTAGACATCGTTCTGCAGGAGCAGAGGATTGCCAAAGCACGAGAAGGGGTTGGCGCTGCACTGGGGCGCGGCCCAGTTGCGGAACTGAACGGGCTGTCCGGTCTGGGGTGAGATGCCAGTGCTGATCGGCGCGCCAGCCAGATTATTGACATCGATGGCCACGGGCAGACCAATTGTGTGCACGTAGATGTAACCGGCAGAGATGGACATGGACTTGCCGATCTGGTGCTCAAACTGGAAATCAGTCTGCTGTGAATATGGATTCCGATAACCCTGCTGCCCGCCAAAGATCACGTCAAAGGGCGTATTGCCGGTATGCGCAATGTTGATGCCGAACTGGGTGAGATCGGCCGGAGTGATGCAGGCAGCCTGTCCGGCAGCAGCCTGAGTGCACTGTACTTTACCCTGCGCAAACAGAGTCTGGAAGATGGCAGCCGAGGTGAGAGCCAGGTTTCCGGGGATGCCGCCGCGCAGTGAAACGAACGCCTGGGCGATCTGCTGGAAGCCGTTTACCACGCCCAGCGTCTGCACTACGTTGCCAATCTGCCCGTAGACCGGAGAGAAGTAGACGCCGTAGCCGGCGCGCACCACAGTGGTATGGTCGCCGAAGGGATCCCACGCAAGCGAAACGCGTGGAGCAAAGTTGTTCTTGTCGGTGTTCAGGTTGCCGTACTGCTGGTCAAGCTCGTAACGGAGGCCGTAGTTCAAAGTGAAATTCGGCTTGATCGTCCATGCATCCTGGAAGTAAAGAGCGGTCCAGGGACGGTTATAGGTGTAGATGGGGCTGCCGAATCCCTGCTGGTAGAACTGGGGCAGGCCCAGGGACACAGACTGGAGTGAGTCGATGAAAGCGGGATTCGCGGTGAGACCGCAGGCAGCCGGAACCTGCAGGCAGGGGCTGAGAATTCCGCCGGGCAGGTTGCCGAATACGAATCTTCCGGGGAAGAAAGTATGTGATTCAGTGTGGTTGCCGCGAATCAGTTCGTAAACTCCGAATTTCAGATTGTGGCTGTGGCGCACCAGGTTGAAGTTGTCAGTAAACTCAGGCCGGCGATTGATGGTGAGGCTGGGAATGAAGATGTTGCTGCCGAAATTACCGAAGCCGGGGAGATCAAGGCCGACTTGAGATGGGAAGTTCGGAATCACATCGAAGGTGGAGTAGTTGAACTGCAGCTTCAGTTCATTCTGCGTGGCCGGGCTGAAGGTATGGAACCAGGCAGCCTGGGCGGTGTTGTCATAGCCCTTGGTCACGCTTCCGCGGGAGAAACCCTGCAGCGCCTGCACGTCAGGATTCTCTTCGTGGTCCTTGGCAAAGTTGTAACGGATGTAGGCCGAGTTGCGGTCGCTGAATGTATGGTCAATGCGTCCGGAGGCCAGCCACGTGCGGCTCTCATAGGGGAACAGACCGCCGTTGTTTTCAAACTGGCTGACGAGGAATTTATTCCGCAGGCTGGCTGCGGGACCATTGCTGATTGTAAGAATATTGGTCAGGATACCGGCGCAGGTCGCGGCTGGAAGTGCCGGCTGGCTGGTAAGACAGGGTACCGAGGGATTGCCCGGCAAAGTTGCCAACTGCTTGATGATGGCCTGCTGGCTATTAATCAGTATCTTCGGACCATTTGGGTCGGCTGGGTTGGGAACTAGCTGCCCGGCTGACGGACGGAAGATGCTGGTGTTGGTCAGCAGCGGCACGGTGTTCTGCGCATCCTGCATCAATCCTTCAAACGAGACAAATCCGAACGTCTTATCCTTGGAGATAGGGAATCCCCAGGTTCCGCCGAACTGCTCACGAGTCAGATCGTCCTTGGTGCGAGTACCCTTCACGTCCGGCTGAGTTGGATCAAAGATCTGACCGGGAGCGAGCGCAGAGGTGAAGGCGAAAGGATTGCGCGCGTCAAACACATCACTGCGGAAGAATCCGAAAAGGCTTCCATGCGATGTATTGCCACCGGTTTTGGAGACGATGTTGATGGAGGCGCCGCTCGCACCGCCCAACTCCGCCGAATAATTGCTGCGATTAATCTGGAATTCCTGTACTGCGTCCTGGCTCAGGGTGAGGCGAACACCACCGGCATCGTCATTGGCTTCGCCACCATCGACGGTCACACTGTTGCCGCGGCCATTGCTTCCGTAAAACGAAAGTCCACTCTGCGGGGTCTGCTTCACGCGAAAGTCCTGGTCATTGGCCATACGCGTAGAATCCGAGACGCCGGGAGCCAGCAGGGTAAAGGTCAGATAATCGCGCCGGTTGATGGGCAGGTCTTCAATATATTGCTGCGTGATTACGTTGGCCTGGTGTCCCCGTTCCGTGTCAACTACCGGAGGCTCAGTGGTGACCTCGACCGATTCCGCCACCTGAGAAACTTTCAGGTGGAAGTCCAGAGTCAGCGTCTGCCCAATATTGAGAGCAACATTTTTCTGGACGGAGGTCTGGAAGCCGGTAAGCTGGGCGCTCAATTCATAGGTAGCCGGCGGCAGCCCTCTGAGCTGGAATTCGCCATTATTGTCGGAAACGGCGGTGTGCTTGAGGCCCCTCGCCACATCGGTGGCCGTAACTGTGGCCTTGGGCATGACGGCACCGGATGGATCGGTGACCGTTCCTTTAATATCGCCCGAGGCGCCAACGCCTTGTGCAGCGGCCAAACCGGCCAGTAACAGCAGGCAAACGGCCAAGCCTGCCAGAATTCTAGTCGCCTTCATAGATCCTCCTTGTTGCAAATGAGCGGCAGTCAGAAACGTCATTGTGTGGCACTCGCGGGACGGTAGCTGGAAGAGCGCGGGCTTCGTGAATGAGTGTTCATTCATCGCCCTCATCCTGGTTCGCGCGCATCTCCACAGCGTCTCTCGCATCCTTGCAGCTACTCAAGATCCGGTAATGAGGTGAATGTCTGAAGAATGGTCCCACTGCTGTTGCATCTTGAATCCCGCCATACTCCGGCCCATCATTGCAGCATCTGCGGTTAGACGGCGGGCATTCAGCTTTGTTTCAAAACAATCTAGAAGCTGAAAGTGCCGGAATTATCCATCGAAAACCAGACGTTTGTCAAAGAATTTGCACCCCTAAGGGGTTCAAAAATGGAACATAAGGTAAATGGCGCTCCGTGCGCGATGACACGGTATCGTTTCAAATGACGGTAGACCAAGCCTGAGAATTATGCTGTGGAATCCAGGGATTTCTTCCGCTTTATTCGTACCGCAATGCCACCATGGGATTCATGCGGGAGGCGCGCCGCGCCGGCACATAGCCGGCAACAGCAGTTACCAGAATAATGGAAGCCACTGCCAGCGTAAGCGTGAACGGATCATGCGGCGTAAGCTCGAATAGCTGGGCCTGCAGAAGGCGGGTAGCAAACCAGGCCAGTGGGAAACCAACCAGCAGCCCCCAGACAACGGTCCAGATGGTTTCACGCAGGATCATGGCGAGGATGTTTTCGCGGGCCGCACCCAGCGCCATGCGTACGCCAATTTCCCGGGTGCGGCGCACGACGGCATAGGCCATCGTTCCGTACAATCCGACGCAGGCCAGGGTGAGAGCCAGGCCGCCAAACGCGCTGCTCAGCGTGGCAAACATGCGCTCCAGGAACAGCAACGCACTCACTACTTCAGTTTGCGTCCGGATTTTCACCAGGGGAACATCCTTATCAAGCGCCTGGGCCTTCTGCCTGATGGAGTTGATCAGCGCGGCGGGATCACCACTGAGGCGCACCTCGAATGTCATGAAGTTAGAGATTTGCTGCCTCTGCTGGTAAGAGAAGTATGCGGTCGGAGGTACGTCCATGCGTAGCTGGGCGTATTTGGCATCGCGGGCAATGCCGACGATTTCGCACGGCCAGGGACGCTTACGCGAGCCGAAATCAATCTTCTGCCCGATGGGATTCGCATCTTTGAAATAAGAGCGCATCATCTTCTGGTTGACAACAATGGAACAGGGTGCGGTTTTTGCATCCTGCTCTCCAAGCGGGCGTCCGCGCAGGACAGGCAGGCCGAGGGTTTCGAAATATTGCGGCCCGACAGTATGCCGGTAAACCAGTGCGCGCTCTCCGGGAGCGGTGTAGCCGGGAATCTCAACGTCTGTGGAACTGGAGCCCTGTCCCACGGGTGCACGGTCAGAAAAGCTCACGGAGCGCACTCCAGGAATTTGGGAGAGACGGCGCTGCAACTCCTGGTAGTAGGTAACTAATGCCGCGTCTTTGTATCCATTCAATCCCGGACGCGTATCGAAAAACAGGAGGTGTTGCTGATCGTATCCGAGGTCGACGGTCTGCAGCTTGATGAGTGTGCGCAGGAATAATCCAGCACCTACTAACAGCACCAGGCAGAGAGTTACCTGCGCTGCAGCCATGAACTTGCCGGAAGTAAATCGCTGCTCCCTCGCACCCGTGCTGATTGCGCCCTGCTTCAAAGCCCCGATCGGCGCAACACGAGTAGTAGGCAACGCAGGAACCAGTCCGAAGATCAGTCCACAAACAACTGAGACAATGGCGGTAAAGGCCAGTACAGTGCCGTCAATCTGAAGCGTGAGATGAATAGTTTCATTGCCGCTGGAGAGCAAGCGCATGAGCACCGCATTCAGCCAGAGAGCAAAGAACAGCCCGGCAATTCCGCCCAATGCAGCCAGTACCACGCTTTCGGTCAGCAGTTGACGCACCAGTCGTGACCGTCCCGCTCCAAGGCTCAGGCGAACTGCAATCTCCTTTTGGCGGGCGGTTGCACGGGCGAGCAGGAGTCCGGCGACGTTGCTGCACGCGATGAGCAGCACCAGTCCCACCATGCCCATGAGCAGGAGCAATGAGGTCGAGAATTTTCTGCGCAGGTAGCCCAGCCCCTGTTTTGCCGAAGTGATGCCCAATTGCGGTGTCGCAGCCGCTGGGGCGTTTGCGCCACCCCAGGTTTTGATGTTCTGGTCAAAGAGCACGGCCAGTTCAGCGCGGGCGTCACTCTCGCTGCTGACAGACTTGAGACGTCCGGCGATCTGCACCCACCATGTGAGTTGGTCGCTGATAAGAGGACCATTATTCAGATACCCAAGCTGCGCCCAGTTCCACGCATAAAAATGAAGTGTGATCCAGATATCAGGGGTTATGCCCGGCTCCAACCCGTAGAACTCTCCTGGGGCCACACCGATGATGGTGACCGGCGTGCCGTTCAATACGATCACCTTACCCACAACATCTTTGTCTTCGCCAAGCTTCTGCTGCCAGAATCTGTGCGAGATCACCGCCACCGGAGGCGCATTATCACGATCATCTTGTGTTGAGAGAAGATGTCCCGCAAACGGAGTGACTTTCAGCGCGTCAAAGAACTCCCCTGAAACTCCCTTCACCGAAGCCGATTCTGCCCGGCCATTCAGGCCAACATTCATCTCTTCATCATTGGCGGTGAAAGCAAAGGTCTCTGTGAAGACATGGTTATGGTCACGGAGATACTCAAAAGTTGCGTAGGCGAAGGAGGTGCCGACGGTGAGCCCGCTGGGCTCTTTCAGGTTGCTGCCCTCGTAATCCCGCAGAAACTGGCGCGGATAATCCTTCACGCGTGATTGCAGCAATACGAGCTGGTCAGGATCTTTCACCGGCAGCAGGCGCAACATCACCGCATCGATAGCGCTGAAAATTGCAGTATTCGCTCCGATGCCGAGAGCCAACAGCAGAATGATGATGAATGAAAAGCCGGGGCTGCGGCGCATCATGCGCAGGCTGTAGCGGATGTCCTGGCCAGTGGTTTCCAGCAACCGTATGCCATTCATCTGCCGGTATTGCTCTCTGATCTGCTGCACTCCGCCAAATTCCCGCAGGGCCGCGTTGCGGGCATCCTCAGGCGAGAGCCCCTGTCGGAGTTTTTCCTCTTCCACCATCTGCAGGTGGGCACGAATTTCATCATTGAGTTCCCGCTCGGCACTGTTCCTGTGAAGAAGACCCTTCAGACGTGAAAAGAAGACGCGCAGCCACAACATAGAAACACCTCACACCCTTGGATGAGCCCTTATGTTGGATATCAACAGGAGAATAGGCTTGCTTCTGTTGATTGTCAACTGGAGGGATGATTCCAATCAGCCGGCAAGCTTAATAAGATTTATTGGTCTGACGAGGGCACGATGCGGGTATCAGCATGGAATTTCTTGAAGTCTGAATAGAGTACTTCCTGCTCCAGATGTATTTCGGAGGAGACCGGAACTGAAGCCCTTTCCAGCACCGGAGGAATTAGGTAATTCCGGGCTTCGGTTGAGCGCGCTTGGAACTTCTCCAGAGCAGATCGGACGATAGTGGCGGCATCCGGCGGTGGTACCGGAGAAGAGCCGCTGTTCTGAGCAAGGCATACGGACGTCAGCAATAAAGAAAAACCCAGCAACTTGCTCTGAAAATAGGATGGCATCTCTCCTCCTGAGACTTATCTTTTTATCATGGAGAGCGGAATGGCCAAGCCTCAAATTTTGCCGTAGTCAAACAGATTCCTTGCGACTACAATAGCCTCTGCCACATCTAATGTGGCAACAGGTGGTATCGGGTACCCCGAACTGCACTGGAGGCAATATGAGCATTACTTCCCTCGGCGAGGGCCGCACCGGGCCTGCACACGCTAAAGTCACTACCCACACTATTCAGGAAAAGAAACTCAGGCGGGAGCCCATTACCTGCCTTACCGCTTACGATTATGCTACTTCGCGCCTGGTGGACGAGGCCGGCATAGACATGATCCTGGTCGGCGACTCGCTGGCCCAGGTGGTGCTTGGCTATGACAATACTCTGCCGGTCACCATGGAAGAGATGCTGCACCACACCCGAGCCGTGCGCCGGGCAGTGAGATCAGCCATGGTCATTGCCGACATGCCTTTTGGGGCGTATCACGGCGATGTAAATGACGGCGTGCGGAATGCCCTGCGGTTCGTGAAAGAAGCCGGAGCTGAAGCCGTAAAGCTGGAAGGCGGAGAAAAGCGCGTGGAATTGGTCAAGCGCGTTCTCGATGCTGAAGTGCCGGTGATGGGACACATCGGCCTGACTCCGCAATCCGTTCACAAAATGGGCGGCTACAAAGTGCAAGGCAAGAACCTTACGGACATCGAACGGCTGATGAAGGATGCCATTGCGCTGGACCGCGCAGGCGTGTTCTCACTGGTGCTGGAAGGTGTTCCGCGCGAGGTGGCTGCCATGATCAGCAATGAAGTCTCAACGCCAACTATCGGCATTGGCGCCGGGCCGGATTGTGACGGACAGGTGCTGGTCTTCCACGACATCCTTAACATGACCTTTGCTCCGCCAGCCAAGTTTGTCCGCCGCTATGGGGATGCCGCCGCGCTCATCAGCAATGCGGTGCAGCAGTTCAAGGCAGATGTGGAATCAGGCAGCTATCCCTCAGATGAAGAGTCGTATCACCTGCCCAAGGACACTAAGGCAGTGTTGGATGCGATCTATGCGCGGAAACAGATGAAGGCGGGTAAGGCAGTACTGAGTATTTAGTTCTTAGTATTTAGCTTTGTCTCGATGGCCGCGTTCGAATTCTTACCGCAGTCGGACATGGGACTTGAGTCCCACCCAGAAAAGATGAAAATAGGTATGAGCGACTGCGTGGGCGAAAGCCGAATCTCTGTGGCGCCTGCAAGAGCCCGCACCGCAGTCTGGCTTGGACATCGCATCGTACCCGAAACTGTTGCTCCTCTCAGGAAGCACGCAGGGCAGACTGATCCTGATATCGATGTC
>QHVI01000198.1 GCA_003223515.1 Candidatus Angelobacter sp. Gp1-AA117 | reverse complement strand
TTGAGCTGGCGCGCAAGCAGGGCCGCAAGAAAGTCCTAATGACTGACAAGTCCAACGTGATGACCTTTGCCGGCGGGCTGTGGCAGAGGGTCTTCAAGGAAGTGGCCGCGCAGTATTCCGACATCCAATCGGCACACATGTACGTCGATGCCTTATGCATGCACATGGTCCGCGATCCCCAACAATTTGATGTGATCGTGACCAATAACATGTTTGGCGACATCATCACCGACCTGGCCGCCGCGATTCAGGGCGGGCTGGGGATGGCGGCCAGCGGCAACATCCATCCCGGCAAGACCTCCATGTTCGAGCCGGTGCACGGCTCTGCTCCACCATTCGCCGGAAAGAACATCGCCAATCCCATCGGGGCGATCTCCACGGCCGCCATGATGCTTGAGCATCTCGGCTTCACCCGGGAGGCCACCCGCATCAACAACGCCGTCCTCGAAGCCGTCCGCCAGAAAAAGACCACGCAGGATATCGGTGGAACTCTGGGAACCAAAGAATCAGCGGAGTGGATTGCTGCCGCAGCCCAGGCGTAACCACAAAGGACACAATGCAGCAGAGCCGCAACCAAAGCAGCGCCGCCGAATTGCCAAAATTGCCATAATTTGTAATTGCCATAATTGAGAAACCCTGAGACTGCAAAAGTGAGCAGGAATTCTGAGAATCAGCATTTATCAGCGGCAAAGTAAAATCCTTTGCGTCCTTAGCCCTTTGCGGTTCATAACGGATGAACAGCAATTCACCTGAAGGCTGCTTCACTTCAACAGCAATTTTTCCCATTTCGATTTTTTCTACAACATTTCTCTTAATCCTGTGCTATTCTGCCTATGCGTAGGAGAATGCCCGTTCAATGAAAACAAACACGCAAATCTCGATGCGTTGGCTGCCAGGACTGGAACCCGGTCCTGATGGCGTACGGGCGTATAGCAATTATCACCGCTAACCTCAGGCGCTTCAGTCCTACGCAAATCGCTCAAAGTTAAGCACTTAGTTCGCTGGGTGGCGAATGTCGCGGTTACTCCGCCTGATAAACGAGCAACACTCCGTGACAGCTTATTCCCCCGGCAACGAACGAGCGTTCTCTATTTGAATCCGCTGGGTGGCGGATGTTACGGTTACTTCACTCCAAATGAAACCCAACCGTAGCGGATTGTTCCCCCAGCTTTAGACCAGCCGTTGATCAACAGAAATCTCACGGATGCTCCGTGCTGTTGATGCAACGATACCGAAATGATTTGTATCAGGGCATGATTTCAGTCATGCCGAAAGCTAAAAAGTTTCTGGGCTTGAGCCCCTGCTGCTGATTGTGTTCACAAACAACACTCGTCCCTGATTCGGTCGAGCTAAATATTGAAGTTCCGATACGGCAGAGGGCCGTATCTTTCTGTAAACCGAACTGTAGTTTGAATCCGGTGGTGAAGATTTCAGGTTACTTCTGGTAGAGCGTCCCGAGAAATTGGGAGACGCAGGTTCGATCCCTGCCGCGGGGCAGTACAGCCCGCGTAGCTCAGTCTCTTACCTGGATCACTGGTTCCCCGGATACATGCTAGCGCCGGTGGTGAAGATGAGGGTTACTTCGCCTTTTAAGCGGGAGATGCGGGTAAAAACCCCGCCGCTGGTCAGTTTGACAGCGTAGCTCAAAAGACAGAGCGCCTCGTACCCTGATCGCCTGTTCCCCGGCAAGGTTCTCGTAATAAAAGCCGGTGCTGACCGCACTGGCTGTATCATCGGCAGCTTCGGCTGCTTAAATGGCTCTATGGACAAGGAGGGACTATGGCCCGCATCAACACTATGAATCTGAACTTTCCGTGGTCTGGGGATCGCACCCACGAAGGCGCACCGGCGCGCCACATCTCTGATGAGTTGCAACTGCGCCGTTCCGTGCTGGCCTGCATGTTGTGGGAGGACCAGTTCTACGAAGATGGTGTGGCCATTGCCGGACGCATCCGCGAGCTGGTCGCCAAAGTTCCTGCCGAGAAGGTGGCTGCGCTGGCCGTTGAAGCGCGCGAGAAGATGAAGCTGCGCCATGCGCCTCTGTTGCTGGTGCGGGAGATGGCCCGCCTGGCCACTCACCGTCACCTGGTGGCGGAGACCCTGGCTCGCGTGATCCAGCGCGCCGATGAGCTCTCTGAATTCGTGGCACTCTACTGGAACGAGGGCAAGCAGCCCTTGTCTGCGCAGGTGAAGAAGGGGCTGGCTGCGGCCTTCACCAGGTTTGACGAGTATGCGCTGGCCAAGTACAACCGCGCTGCCCCGGTAAAGCTGCGTGACGTGCTCTTTCTCTCTCACGCCAAGCCGGTGGATGCGGCACAGGCCGAGCTGTGGAAGCGCCTGGTAGCCGGAGAACTGACCATTCCGGATACCTGGGAGGTCGCACTCTCTTCAGGCGCAGACAAGGGCGAGCTCTGGGAGCGCCTGCTGCGTGACAACAAGCTGGGAGCGCTGGCCCTGCTGCGCAACCTGCGCAACATGACTGAGGCCAAAGTCGATGAAAAGCTGATCACCGCCGGTCTGGCCGCCATGAAGACCGAGCGTGTGCTGCCTTTCCGCTTCATTGCTGCTGCGCGTTACGCGCCGCAGTTCGAGGCGGAACTGGAGCAGGCCATGTTCCGGTCGCTCGAAGGACAGGCCAGGCTGCCGGGTAAGACCGTATTGCTGGTGGACGTCTCCGGAAGTATGGATGCTCATGAGGCCTATGACCGGCTCATCGTGATCACTGACGAGCAGTCTCACGATGTGGTTCCCAACCCCAAGGCGCGTGGCTACATGATCGACGTAGCCAGCTTCAAGAACGGTGTGGGCTACGGACACTGGATGCACATCGATGGCTGGAGCGAAGCCGTGATCGAGTACATCCGCGCCGCCGAACCCTTGCTGAGCTAACTGATTCCGGGTGGTCCGTCAGGGCCACCCAGGATCAAGCAGCACCAAGGTAGAGTTCAGGTACAAGTTGTCTGATTCTGGGTGACTGTTCAGCCACTGTAAAACCGCATTGAAGAGATCGACATAGCTACCGCCGTCAATCTCACAGATAACTCTGACCGTCAGTTCAAAGGACTGTCAATCTGTTCCTGTGCTACTTGCACTCCTGGCATCCATCCTTGTTCCCAAATCTGCGGTAAGCCACTCTATGGCCCAGTCATTCTTACCTTCATCTATATCCAATTTAGCCGAGAAAATACCTGCCCCATTAATTGCAGTAATCACCGCCCGTCTGTCACAAAGACCATCCATTGTGGGACTCCATTCTAAAGTGCCTTCGTCCCGGCAAATTGCTCCCTGGCGTACCTTGGGTGTACGAACATGCATCCCAACGCGGACGTTTTTCGAAGTTAGAGGACCGCTCTGTCCAACCAGAAACTTGAATACTTGAGAAAGCTCATTGAGCGCTCTGGTTTGAGCAAGCGGAGGCAAGATGCTGATCGCTGCGTCTACATCATCCAGGTCAACCGGTTCCGGCAAATTACCGTTGAGCGATAGAACATTCTCCACGCCAATCAGTGAACCAGCCAAGTCGTCAGCCGCCGTGTTTTGGGAGCTGAACATCAATTCAAGGATATCTTGAACCATGAAGATGGGTCGCGCCTTGTCGTACTTTTTTGCTTGAATACCAGCAGGGAAATTGCCATTGCCAAGACTCATTAATCGCATGTCTTTGAGGGGGATGCCTAGATGCCGATGCGCATAAATCACGGCAACAAGTACAGGGTTGTTGGCCCATAAACCTCCATCCACATAAGTTCGGACATCCGATCCCTTTTCGAACTGGAACGACGGGAAATATGTGGGCGCAGCAGAACTGGCGAGGGCAACATCGACTATCCGCAATTCGGAATCACCGCCACCGATTCTCTCTCCACTGCGTTGGATATTCGTGAAAATGCGATGCCGATACTGGTTTAGCACTGTCGAGCACACAACCACCTTGGTGGGCTCGCAATCGCCTAATCTTTTCTCTCCATAGATGTCTAAAAGGACTTTCTGGAGAGGCGCAACAGAATATTTTGTGCCCTTTCGCAAAAGAGCGAGGCGGCGCTTATTTCCAAAAATCTGGCTGCCGCTTGCCTTAAACATTTCCACAAACTTGTCAGGTTCGATTTTGAGCGCCATACCGAGAGCGATCAATGATCCAGTAGATGTGCCCGCAATTAAATCAAAGCATTCCGATATAGGCCCGTCCAAGTTCTTTGCCAATTCTTTCAGGTAAAAAGCCTGAAAAATGCCTCGAATTCCACCACCATTTAAGCTGAGGATACGATATGTCATAGTAACGTCAGAACCAGCCAAATAAGGACGACGGCATGCCCTTAAATCGGGAATGTAATGAATAAAAAGAGTTAATACATAGAAATTGGGAGGTCAAAGTTAAGTTGAAGAAAGCTGCTTGTCAACTGAAAAATGGAATCCACCGTTCATACACTTGCAAATCATGACTTCAGGTGTGGTCAGTTTGTTGGTGCCAGGGGAGCTATGCCGTCCGCGCCAGATCTGACCATAACTATGCTCTAAGATTGTTCATCAGTGGTGGGCCTTAGATTTTCAGCGCTCATCAGCGTTCATCAGCGGCAAAAAACATTCCCGTGAATAACACGAGAGAATGGTTTTGTTATTGACTTTCCTCCGCTTTCAGGTTCTGCTATCACTAAATCCCATTGAGGTGACTGAATGTTTCCATCTCCTGCCCAGCGTGTGTTTCGCGATACGATCACCTGGCGATTCACCGCCGCCATTCCCTTCATTGCCATGCTCGCATGGGCCGGCTATGACTATTCTGCAAGCCACATTGTTGACCCGATACTGTGGGGCTTCACCGCTTTTTTTGCAGTGCTGTTTGCCTTTTCATGTTTATGGGCCGCGAAGCGCCGCATTACCTTTCATACGGAAGGCCTTTCGTATACGTCCCTGTTCAGCGAAGCCGACCTGAATTGGACCGAGATCACCGAGACGCGCTACACGCAGCAACCCATCAACGTGGGCGGGCATTTTGGCCTGCTGGGTGTGCTTATCCTGGCCATAGCCAACAAAGGCGCCAGCGGACAGAGCATGATAAGAAAGCTCCAGGTTATTGGGCCGCGCAAAATTGTCATCAGCTCTAATATTTCCAAAATGCAGCAAGCCATCCAGTTGGTGCTCGACCAGGCGAATCCGCGTATTCGCCAGCAGATGGAGCAGCAACTCAATTCAACGGGAATCGTCTCCTTTGGAAATATCACCTTATCCACTGTGGGTATCGTCTGGAAGTCCAAGGACCCTATTCCTTACCAGTCATTGGTGAAGTGCCGCATCGATGGCGCGAATCTCCAAATCAAGGCAGAAGGCAAGTGGCTCAACAATATTTCGATCAATGCCGGCAAGGTGCCGAATATATTCGTGCTGCTGGATATGGTGGAAGCCCGCCGCACCGCCCTGGGACAGAAAACTGCTGCCGCTATGGCCGGCTCCAGCGCCAGCCAGTATCTGTAAGTTGTCTTGTACCTTAGCGTCCTTTGCACTGCTATTCGCCAATTCGTTCCGCACACAAAGGATCTTTCCCGCAGCCGAGCTGCGCCACCGGTAGACCGGATTGAATAATCTGTGAGTTTGACCGCAATGAAAAACCTGTGAGCCGCGCTTCCGCGCGTCTCAGAGACGGTGCTGAGCACCGTCTCTACGGCAATCATTCCTTTACGCTTCTGAAAGAAACTCACAGGCCAGGCGGCTGCGCTCCACAAGGATTTTCTTTTTGTGGCTCCGCAACTCTGCGTTGATCTGTGGTAATCATTCGGTTTTTCAGCATCAATCAGCGTTCATCAGCGGCAAAAATTACGAACGATCCGAGCAAATTCGCGCTATTCGCGGCTTCTGTTCCCCGTGCTTTACTGGTTTCGTCCACAGAAATCCCTTGCGCCAGCAGTTACGACGCGACAGAATGTTTACGTGTTCATCTACAAAGGCTTTGATCACATAGCGCTGGTCACGAAAAATCTGGCCAACATGAAGAAGTTCTACCTTGAAGGGCTCGGCCTTCCGCTGGAGAGCGAAGGCAAAGCCAAGGCTGGATACACCGTGATCACTCTGCGCGCCGGGGATGCGGTGCTCGACCTGTTCGAGGCTGGGCCCACCAATCCTGCTCCTTCGGCAAACCTGAGCGAGGAGCATTTCTGCCTGCGGGCCACCGGCTCCAGCATCTACGACGTGATTGCAACTCTCAAGCGCAAAGGCCTTGATCCCACCCAGGCCGAGGTCAACAACGGCGCTGCCGGCAAAGGCCTCTCCATCTTTATCCGCGACCCTGACGGCAACAAAATCGAAATCAAAGTGGATTGATTTTCTACATTCTTTACCACAGCGTGGCGAGCCACAACCAAAGGCTTTCACCGCAGAGGGCGCAGAGGACGCAGAGGTAACAAAAGTAGTTGATAATGTATTGAATTTGGCGGTGTGTTGCTCCCTATGGACCGCACCCGCCCTTGGCTGCGCGGGAGAATTCGTCGCAAGCAGAGAAGAATTCGAACGTTAGCAATGCAGAGGACGCAAAGGACGCAGAGGAAGCAAAAGTAAATTTATCTGTGTTTAATCTGGCACTGCTTTTGTTCCTCACGATTTTCAGGTCGCCAAAGCTGGACTTGGAAGGATGAAATTCTTCACAGGAAAACAAGAATTTTGCAGATAGCAATGCAGAGTGCGCACAGACCGCAGAGTCACCAAATTACCCAATTCCTCTGCGTCCTCTGCGGTTAAGGTTTTTGCAACTGCCAGTCACTGAAGTCCATGCACTCTCGCCCGTACATGTACTCATTCTCCATTGCGCAACCAGGTTTCAAAAGCTTTTAATCAATGACGCCGTTAGTTAGTGAGCGCGCGGCTCCCCCGCAGAAACCCTGTCGCAGCGCTTTCCTGGAGACTAATATGCAAATCGGAGTTTACGGGTGCGGATATTTGGGCACGGTAGTCGCTGCGTGCCTCGCCGATTTTGGGGTTCCCGTCACAGCCTACGGCAGCGATGCCGTCAATACAACCCTTTTGGCCAGCGGTATCCTCCCCTTTCATGAAAAGAACCTGAGTGACATTGTCCGTCGCGGGGTACGCGCCGGAAGGCTGATGTATTCAACCCATTTGCAGTCCATGGTGCAGCGCTCCGAGATTATCTATCTGGCAGAGGACTCAGCCCAGAGCATCGAAGAGATCTCCCTGGAGATTTCGCAGTTTTGCGACCATGGGCAGATTCTGGTGCTGGTGACTCCCGTCCCAGTGGGTACCGCGCAACGCATTGAAAACCATTTCAAGGCTGCCGGACGGCAGGTGGTTGTCGTTTCCCACCCGGTCTTCCTCTCCGAAGGCTGTGCCGTCGAAGACTTTAACTGGCCCGACCGCATCGTGCTCGGTACAACTTCCAGCCAGGCTGTTTCCTCGCTGAAAGCGCTTTACCGTCCGCTGGTCATGCGCGGCGTTCCGGTCATCGTGACCAACCATGAGACCGCCGAACTGGTGCGCGAGGCTTCCACCGCCTTCCTGGCCACCAAGGTTTCATTCATCAACGAGCTTTCCAGCCTGTGCGAACACGTGAGCGCCGATGCTGTTGACCTGGCGCTTGCCCTCGGCCTGGATAAGCGCATTGCCCCGCGCTGCCTGCAGCCCGGCTCGCTCGGCGGCAGCTTTGCCGAGTCTGATATGGATTCACTGGCCAATCTGGCGGCCGGCTCCGGAGTCTCGCTGAAGATTCTCACCGCCGCCCGCGAGGTGAACCGCGAGTTCTGCGACCGTATCATGGGCAAGATCAGCAAGGTTTTGGAAACCGTTTGCGGCAAGCAGGTGGGCCTGCTCGGACTGGCATTCAAGCCGAACACCAACTCGGTTGCCAGTTCCACATCGATTCGCCTGGCCAGAGAACTGATGCAGCGTGGCGCGCACGTGAAGGCCTACGATCCTATCGCCATGCCCGACGCCCAGCAGGAACTCACCGGCAACGTCCGCTATTGCGACTCAGCCTATTCCGTTGCCGAAGGCGTGGACGCCCTGGTGCTCAGCACCGGCTGGCCGGAATTCCGGGCCCTGGACTTTGATCGTATCAAGCGCATCATCCGCCGTCCGGTGGTCGTGGACACCAAGAACCTTCTCGATGGCGCCCGCATGCGCGCCATGGGCTTTGAATATCTAGGTGTTGGCCGCGCGTAAGAACAATGGGTAAGTGGGTAATTTTGTAAATGAGTAATTGAGCTGCTGTTGCGCAGGCATTTATCCATTCCGCATTACTCATTTACCCACTCTGGCTTGGCTGTTTTCCTTGCTTCGATATAATCGAGACGATGAAAGCCTACGTCACCGTCATGCTGAAGACCACCGTTCTCGACCCTCAGGGCAAGACCATCCAAGGCGCACTGAAGAAGATGGGCTACAAAGGCGTGGATGCCGTCCGCCAGGGCAAGTTCTTCGAATTAGCTCTGGATGGTGGTTTGGATAAGATTGCTGCGAAAGCTGAGGTCGAGCGCATCGCCCGCGAAGTTCTCACCAATCCCGTGATCGAAGAATTCAGCTACCGCCTGGAAGACTGAACTCTCCTCCAATGTTCAAACCATTCTGTTTCAATGTCTTACCAGGGTTACCAAGGTACTATGGACGAAAGGACAGGGGCTTACTACACTTTTGTCGGTGGTAAGGCAGTTCTGGGGGAGGGCTGCCGCAACGTCCTGCGAGTTTCTCGCAGGACGTTGCTATTTTGGGCGGCTTTTTACCGCCCGGCCGGCATGGCCTTGGCGTTCGATATCCGTTCCCTGCAAGTGATATCCTCAATAGTTAAGCTAGTCATCAGAAACTCATCAGAGTAACCCTGTCATCCTTGGAATCATAAGAAATGAGCACTCAAAGCGCAGAGCTACAGACTTCGGAATCGCAGTCCCTGGAGCGGGAGCGGATTTTTGACGCTTTTCGCCGTTGGGGGTATCTCGACGCCAACTTATACCCCTTTGGGAACCCCATAGCAGAGGGCTTCCCGGAACTCCGCATGAAGGGGGCCGTGGCCGAGGAGGCCCGCCGGATTTATTGCGGCGCCATCGGCGTGGAATTCATTCATATTCCTGACAAAGCCCGCCGGGAATGGGTGCAGGAACGCATGGAGAGCCCTGAGCCGCAGCCGGTTGACAAGCGCTGGCTGGCTGAGCGCCTCATGCAGACCGACCTTTTCGAGCAGATTCTCCAGACCCGTTATCTGGGAACCAAGCGCTACTCCGGAGAGGGCAATACCTCGCTGATTCCGCTGCTCGATACCGTGCTGGAGACCGGAGCTGAACAGGGGGTAAATACCTGCGTAATGGCCATGAGCCACCGCGGACGCCTCACCGTGATGAACCTGACCGTGGGCATTCCTCCGGAGAACGTCTTTGCCGGGTTTGAAGACGTTGATCCGCGCAGCGTGCTGGGCGGTGGCGATGTGAAATATCACCAGGGCGCCACGGGCGAGTATCACACGCGCAATGGCAAGTCCATTCGCATGCACCTGGTTTCCAACCCCAGCCACCTCGAAGCTGTTGATCCGGTGGCGCTGGGACGCACCCGCGCCAAGCAGACCCGCGTGGGCGAGAACGGCCCGCGGGAGATCATGCCTATCATCATGCATGGCGATGCGGCCTTTGCGGGGCAGGGCATCTGGGCCGAAACCTTGAATTTTGCCGGACTCAAAGGCTTCACCGTGGGCGGCGGGATTCACATCATTGTGAATAACCTGATCGGCTTTACGACGAATCCCAGCGAACTGCATACCTCGCGTTTCTCTTCTGATCTGGCCAAGCGCCAGCCGATTCCTGTCTTCCACGTGAATTCTGAAGATCCTGAAGCAGTGCTGCGAGTGGCCAGAATGGCCGTGGAGTATCGCTACCAGTTCGGCAGTGACGTGCTGATCGACCTGATCGGCTACCGCCGCCACGGTCATAGCGAGGTGGATGATCCCACCATTACGCAGCCGCTGCTCTACAAGCAGATCAATTCGCATCCGCCGCTCTACGAGATTTACGCGGAGAAGAACAAGATCGATACCAGCGAAATGGCGGCCCGGTACCGCGCCCAGGTAGATGCGGCTTATGACAAAGCCGGCAAGATGGAGAAATCTCCTGTGCTGCGCAAGCTGCCCTCTTACTGGGACAGCTATACCGGCGGACGCTACAGCCATGCCTATGAAGTGCCTACCAACGTGAGCGACGACCGGTTGCGCGAGCTCACGGCCAAACTGGCTAGTTATCCGCAGGACTTTGCCATCCATCCCAAGGTGAAAAAGCTGCTGGAGCAGCGCGAAAAGATGGGCGCCGGCAAGCTGCCGCTCGATTACGGCATGGCAGAGGCGCTGGCGTTTGGCTCCCTGCTCTTGCAGGGCATTCCCATACGCCTTTCCGGCCAGGACAGCCGCCGCGGCACCTTCAACCATCGTCATTCCGTTCTGATTGACATTGAGAATGAGCAGGAGTACGTGCCGCTCTGCCATCTCTCGCCTCATCAGGCGTGGTTTGAGGCTTACAACTCGATTCTTTCGGAGGCGGCGGTGCTGGGCTTTGAATACGGCTTCAGCCGCGATTATCCTGACGCGCTGGTGTTGTGGGAGGCGCAGTTTGGAGACTTCGCCAATGGCGCCCAGGTCATCATCGATCAGTTTCTGGTTGCCGGTGAAGACAAATGGGGATTGCTCTCAGGACTGGTAATGCTGCTGCCTCACGGCTATGAAGGCCAGGGGCCGGAGCACTCCAGCGGACGCATCGAGCGCTACCTGCAATTGGCCGCCAAGGAGAACATTCAGGTCTGCCAGCCCTCGACTGCCGGACAATATTTTCATCTGCTGCGGCGGCAGGCGCTGCGTCACTGGCGCAAGCCATTGATTGTGTTTACGCCCAAGGGCATGCTGCGGCATCCGGATGCGGCCAGCCCGTTGAGTAACCTGACCGGCGGCAGCTTCCAGAATGTGATTCAGGACCCGGAGATCACCAACGGACAGCGCATCATCTTTTGTACCGGAAAGATTGGCCATGAGCTGCGGCGCGAGCGCAAGCGCCGGGGTGACACCAATACGGCCATTATCTTCCTGGAGCAGATATTCCCGGTGCCGGAAAGAGATCTGGAAGCAGCGATTGCCCAGCATACCAAGGCACGCGAGTTCCTGTGGGTACAGGAAGAGCCGGCAAACATGGGTGCCTTGAGCTTTATCACGCCGCATCTGGAGCGCCTGACGCGCGGCGGCCCGGTGCGTTCGGTGAAGCGTTCGCCGTCATCGAGCCCATCGACCGGTTCGCATGCCGCGCATGAGATGGAGCAGAAGACGCTGATGGAACTGGCTTTTGCCGCGTTTTAGAACCCACAGCGTAGCGAGCCACAACCAAAGGCTTTTACCGCAGTCGGACATGGGACTTGAGTCCCACCCAGAAAAGATGAAAATAGGTATGAGCGACTGCGTGGGCGAAAGCCGAATCTCTGTGGCGCCTGCAAGAGCCCGCACCGCAGTCTGGCTTGGACATCGCATCGTACCCGAAACTGTTGCTCCTC
>QHVI01000088.1 GCA_003223515.1 Candidatus Angelobacter sp. Gp1-AA117 | reverse complement strand
CGGTTTCGCCTTCATTCAATGTCCGGTAGCCATTTTCCTGGATGGCGGAAAAGTGCACAAAGACATCTTCCCCGGTTGAACGTTGAATGAAACCATATCCTTTGGCTCCATTGAACCACTTTACTGTTCCCTTCTCTTTCACAAACTTACTCCTTTCGCCTCAGCTTCAAGATAAATCTCTCCCGCGGTCAGCGGCGGGATGAGAGAAGAGGTTGCTGCTTTGCCGGCCAGCTTTTCCCATAACAAAAAAGGCTGCTGAATCCTTCAGCATAAGCTGTTGAAGGCTCAGCAACCGGTCTGTTTCGTGAAGTTTGACTGCGCTGTACAAAAACATCAACCCGAATCCATCTCCGGTTTACACCGGTCTCCTCAGGTATGTTCCTGGGGAGCTAGGCATGATATTCAGGAACTCAGGATTTTGTAAAGGTATTTATTAAGGAAGTTTCACTAGAGTTTTTTCGATTCGGGATTAGGGTACTTTCGTGCCCGGCCTGAGTCCCTCACAACAGCCCGGTAAGCACGGGTTTTGATACTATTTCTCATAATCGATGAAATTGAATCCTACTGCAGCAGCCGCGCCAGGGCCAGCGCGCGTGGCGGAATCCCCTGCCACTCGTGTCCTTTTACGTCCATGGAAAGAAATGACACAACGCCGGGGCTTTTCCACGGTTCGTTATCTGGCGACATCTCAAGCCCACACGTTTGCATTTTCGGTGGCTGCCAACGCCGTGCTCTCCTTTTTTCCCTTCATGGTGTTGCTGATGTGGCTGGTGCGCAATATCTTCCACTCGCCTACTATGGCCAAAGTCCTGACCCAATTTTTTCTGGATCTAATGCCCATTACGCAGCAGGCCGACCAGAATTTCCTGGTGCGTAACCTGAATGCGGTTGTAAATGCGCGTCATGGCGCGCAACTGGTCTCGATCGTGATGCTTCTTATCAGCTCTAGCGGAGTATTTCTCCCTTTGGAAGTGGCATTCAACAAAATCTGGGGATTCGGCAAGGATCGTTCTTACCTGGGCAATCAGCTTATTTCCCTGCTGCTGGCCTTTGCCTGTGGCGTTCTGGCGCTGATCTCGGTAGCGCTGGCGGCCGGACACCAGCGCGTTCTGACATTTCTTTTGCAGGGCAATGAAAATATCATCTTCCGGTCGGCCACGTTCATTGTGCTGAAGGCGGTTGCCATAGTTGCCAGCGTGGCGATCTTTTATTTAATTTATTGGCTGTTGCCGAATGGCAAAGTCCCAACCCGAAGTGTGCTGCCGGCCGCTGTAGCCATGGGCATTGTATGGGAACTGGCCAAGTATGCTTATATCCTGGCCCTACCCTGGTTGAAATTCCCGGAAGTCTACGGTCCTTTTTATATCTCGATAACACTGATGTTCTGGGCATTCATATCCGGTCTCCTGATGCTGGCAGGCGCACATCTGACTGCCGCTCCGGCGACAGCAACTGGAGAACCTGCGCCACTGCAGGAGATCGCCATGGCGCAGCCAAACGGTGACGGAATTCATAACTGATTTCATCGAAATAGATCACGGCCTTTGGGCCTGATCGGTAACCCTGCTCGGCCCTGGCTTTTTCAATCTAATACACTGTCAGGCGCTGCTGTTTATGGCAGCGCAATGGAGAGCACAATGAAGAGAATGATGCTGCGTCTGCTGATCACGATGTTTCTGCTGGTGGGGGCTTGTTCGACTGCGGTATCCACCACCGGGGCCCTCCCGGTTCCTTGCTGTCGCCCAAGCGTTCCCTGTAACAGGTAGGCTAATAGTTGGCATACACGAGTAGCTGGGTTAAGCTGGCCACTCGTAAATGGCATCTTTGGGGACATTCCTGGTTTGGACGACCACAGCCCTGCAGCTACTGCTGGTTGTCCTACTCGTGTGCCGTGGATCGTACAAGCAGTTTCGTGTTTTTTTCGCTTATACCATCTATGTCGTAGTCGTCCAGATTGTTGGCTCTATTGCATTTTCCCATCTTGATTTTTATTTTTATTTTTATTGGCTGATTGAACCGTTCTCGATCATCCTCACATTCCTTGCGCTATATGAGGTTTTCCATTGGGTTTTCAGAAGTTTTGGGGGCATTATCTGGTTTCGGTATCTTTTTCCCGTTATGGGACTCCTCATGCTGCTCGTAGCCGGCGCGCGTGCGATGTTGCTGCCCATGCCGGGCCGGGATCGCCTGGTCGCCGCTCTCTTTTCACTTGAGATTATCGTGGGTTTTCTTCAAGTTGGCACATTTGTCCTGTTTCTCTTTCTGGTCCGGTTTTTCCATATGCGCTGGCGGCAGTATGCTTTCGTCATAGCTGTTGGATTCGGGATCAGCGCCTGTGGGAATTTGGCCGTTTTTCTGCTGCGTTCCGAATTCGGAACAAAATTCAACCCGGTGGTGGAAATTGCCCCTGCTATCGCTTACATTATTGCTGTGGTGGTCTGGCTGGCAGCTCTAGTCCCTCCCCAACCAGATCACCCGTTCAAGAACTGGGTTCCCCCACTCACTCCTGAAGCAATGGTTGCGGAATTGAAAGAATATACTCGGATGGTAAAGGGAGTTCTGAGACGGTGATATTTGATTTCCTGACCATATTCCTGCTCGGCGGGCTCCTGGTGCTCGCTTTCTACACCGTGCTCAGATTTTTAGGCAAATTTCCCGGACGCACTATCGATGACGTAACGCCTTATCTTCGGCCCACTGACATGGCCACCTTCGAAGCCATTCTGGGACCGGCAGAAGAGGTAAATTTCAAGCTCCGACTTTCCCCGGAAGAGTTCCGCCAGATGCAGCGCAAGCGCGTTCATCTTCTGCGCGAGTGCCTGCTGCGCATGTCTCACAATGCCATGGTGCTGATCGAGTGGGGCAATATGGAGTGGACGGGAACTCACACCGAGCAAAAACGCATCCTGGGACATGAATTGGTGCAGGCCGCAGTGGAACTCCGCTTGTATTCTCTGCTGGCGCTGGCAAAACTTAAGATCTGGATTATCCTTCAGCCTTTTTTCTCCGTCAGCAGCCTGCGCGGAATGCGCACTGTGGCCGGCATCGATCCTGTTCGCGCTTACAACCGGGTAAAGCTCGCGGCTGAGTCCCTGGGGCTGATCTATGGCCTGCAATTCCAGCAGGAATTAGTGAACAGGCTGTAAATCTCTTCTGAAATTTCCCCCGGCCATGAGCGCAGGCAGATTCTCCTCGTTATAATCTATTGAGCTTGCCCGCTCCCTTCAAAATTGCGCGTTATCTCGCCGCGCATGGCTTGCTGCCACGCCGCCGGGTGGCATGGTTTACGGTGTACCTGGCGGGAGTAGAAGCTGTTCTCCTGCTGCTGAAGTATGTCTTGCAGGCGGCCAAGGCCGGCGCTGCCGCGGGAGCGCTCCGTGGCTGGACCGGGTTCCTGGGCTTTGTTCTTTTTGTCCTGCTGTTGTTCCTGGGAATCAGATGGTTTCGCGGCTATCTGCTGTGGCGATTACGCAACCGGTTGATTGTCACCTATCTGTTTATTGGCGGCGTACCGGTAGTGCTGGTCATCTGCATGGCGCTGATCTCCGGTTATCTGCTGGGTGAGCAGTTTGCGGCATTCCTCGTAGTGGCAGACATTCAGGCAAAACTGCAGCGGCTGCAAACGGCCAATGCAGCCACTGCCGAACAGGCGGCCAGACGCGCGGATATTGGCAACTCGACTGCACCACAGAAGATTACCCCCGACGACACCGTCTTCCTGAATCGTACCGTTACGGTGGCGCCGGATGCCGCGCGCCCATCGTGGCTCAAGGGAGACTACACAGGCCTGGCATTCGATGAGAATGCCCTATCTTTGCGGGCCATCAAAGAAATCAGCGTGCGCGGCAAAAAGCTGCTGGTGATTTCCTCTGTGCCAGTCGATCAAAAATTCATGGCACAGACCGCGATAAACCTCGGCCCCCTGGATTTGTACCTTCCAATCAAGGATGTGAGCGGAAATACCAACATCGACATCAACAACAAAGAGGGCGTGAAGATCAATGGGAAACCCGGGGCCAAATTGTCTGCGGGAACAATGCCACCCCGGCAATATACCGGAGATATCGAATTTCCTTACCTTTCCGTAATCCAGGCAACCGACTGGAGCAACGGTGAAAACACTTCGCCCGTTCTGAGTGGAACCACACGCGTTTCCGCCCTGTATTCGCATTTATCCGTATCCGTGAGCAAATGGGCTGATGTGATCAGCTTCGCGCTCACCGGACTGGCAATTGCATTCGCGGTCATCGTGCTCGTAGCCCTGCTGATCGGCCTCCGGCTCACCCGCACGATTACGCTTTCAGTCGCAAACCTGTATGAAGCTACGCAGCACATCAATCGCGGGGATTTCAGCCATCGCATTCCGGTCAAAGAAAAAGACCAGTTGGCGGCTTTGCAGGTGGCCTTCAACTCCATGACCGAGTCAGTCGAAAAACTGATCGAAGAGCAGAAAGAAAAAGAGCGGTTGCAAAGCGAGCTGGCTATCGCCCAGGAAGTGCAGGCACAACTCTTCCCTACTGCCATGTCGAGCACTCGCACGCTGGAGTTACATGGCATTTGCCGTCCGGCACGCATCGTGAGCGGCGATTATTATGACTTCCTGCCCTACGGCTCAGAACAAATCGGTATTGCCATTGGGGACATCAGCGGCAAAGGCATTTCGGCGGCATTGCTGATGGCAACTATCCATTCGGCAGTGAGAGCTTATGAACAGGAGCAACTCATTGCCGTAAGCACGGCAATGAATTCCCCGCAAAACACGCGATCAGGTTCGGTAGGACTGGCGATCCGCCATGCTCCTCCGCAGTCTGCCTCACAAGTGTTGTGGCTGTTGAACCGGCAGTTGTATAAGAGCACGCCGCCGGAAAAATATGCCACGCTGTTTCTGGGATTCTATGACGGCAACTCGCGCCAGTTCTCGTATTCCAATGGAGGGCATCTGCCGCCATTGATCCTGGGTAGCGACGGCTCCGCGCGACGCCTGGATTGCGGCGGAACCGTGATTGGCCTTTTCAACGATGTTCCTTATGAAGAAGCTACCGTGGAATTCCAGCCAGGCGATATTTTCGTAGCCTTCAGTGACGGCATTACCGAGCCGGAAAACGAATTTGGTGAATTCGGGGAAGAGCGGCTGATCGAAACCATTGAAGCGAACCGCCATCTTTCCCTGGAGCGCATCACTGAACAGGTAATCGCCGCCGTGCAGGCCTGGATAGGCTCAGTCGAGCAGCCCGATGACATAACTCTGGTGCTGGCCAGAGCCAGAGAATAGCCCTCAGCCCTCAGCCCTTTATCATTCTCTTCAGCCTCTTCAGCCACCAGTGCAATTGTAAATCTAGGAACACGGCGTAGTGTCACTACTTCCCGAAGTACTTTTGTCTTTACAGTACCCAAGTACTCTACATATAGTTCTTCATTACCATGACAATAATGGAAATTGCCTCAGGTATAAGGAGAGATTGTGTCAACGACCCCGAACAATCCCAAAGGAGACGTAGTAACAAGAATTCAGCAAGTCACACAAGAGTTAAAAACAATTCAGGAAGAAATCTTCGATCAGCTCTTTCCTGCAGAAGGAATGGACGGCAAGATTGTATTTCTTGAGAGCCCGGCCAGCACGGAAACGGTTATCAATCTGAAAGCCGGAATCGATAATCTCCGGCATACATTATGGCTGTATATCGATGAAGTGTTGAAGCGACCGGAAGTAGACTCTGAGCGCCAGCACCGGCTGCTGCTGTATGCAACAGAGATGCTGCGCGCGCTTTCCCACTCTGCTCCCTTTCCTAACAGCAACGCTTTCTCAAACCCAACTTCGTTCGTGAGCCATCTGCTCAGCCTGGTGAACTCTTACATGGAAAACCAGGAGCTGGACGCAAACGAGGCCCAACCCCACACGACGCAGCTCACTGGAGCAGAAGACGCCGTGCGGCAGGAATCACATTCGATGTGACGGAATGCAGTCTTTCTCGAAGAGCTGCCGACGGTCATGATCGAACCTTCACTATGAGAAGGAGCAAGCGGAAGAATTTGAACTCAAGTTTGTCACGATGAAAATAAGGAGAGCCTGAAAAGCGAAAAGGTTCGGAGAGTCCCGAACCTTCGCCACCTTGCACATGGAATGAGCTAATTGCTGCTCTTCGTCAACTCATGATTGAGGCTTGCGACCCGCCATCCGGTCTCGAAGACCAGGCGCGCGATCTGGGTCATTTTGGCGAAATCAATCTTATCGATGGTATCCGTGGGCTTGTGATAGTCCACATGGGTGCCATCGAAATAAAAGATGACCGGAATACCGTGCTTGGCATAATTCCAGTGATCGGAGCGGTAGTAGATCATCTCTGGATTGTTGGGATCGTTGTAATAATAATCCAGGTGCAATTTCTGGTATTCGGAATTGGTTTGCTCACTGATCTCATGAAGCTCTTTGCTGATGCGGTTTGACCCTACCAGGTAGACCGTGTTGGCGTCAGTGAGATGTACGTCTTCCCTGGCCTTATCACCGGCAGGTTTCGAGCGCCCGATCATATCGATGTTGAAATCCGCAACAATCTTGTTGAGCGGAACGGCAGGCGCATAATCAGTGTTGTACTCGGAGCCCAGCAGGCCCAATTCTTCGCCGGCATGGAAGATGATCAGCACGGAACGCCGGGGCGGGTCCATGGCCATGGCGTGGGCAATCGTCAGAATAGCAGTCGTGCCGGAACCATCGTCGTCTGCACCGTGATAGATCTCGCCCCTGGAATTGGTCTGCAAATGATCATAGTGGGCGCTGAAGGCTACAAATTCATCTCGTAACTTAGGATCGGCGCCTTTCAGGATTCCGACCACATTCTGGGTCATGGTTTTGGTCTGTTGGAATCTGGCCACCATGTGGGCAGAGATGCTTACGGCCTGGGGCTTCTTATCGGTGCTGTAAACGTCTTTCAGGCTGAGGCCCAGCGCGTCCAGCACTTTTTCGGCAAGTTCGGGAGCGAGAGTGATTTGCGGCAGACGTCCTTCCGACTCCCGGGCAAGGCGGACGGTTTCACGGCCTCCGAATCTGCTGCTGAACTCCCGGTTGCGCATGAACTGCAGGAAGCGTTCCTGCGGAAGTTGAATTACGCCAATCGCGCCATGCGCCCTGGCTGCCTCCTCTCCCTGTTCCTTTTCGTCAAGCCTTGAACGATCAATTCCCGCCGGCGCGCCCGGCACGAGCAGGACAATCTTGCCTTTTACGTCCACATCGGCATAATCATCTCGATGCAGAGAGGCTGACGAGATGCCATGACCTACAAACACAACCGGGGCTGTGGCTTCTCCGATCACGCCACCCGCCGGGAAGAAATCACCGAAGGTGTAATTCGTCGCCTGGCCATTGATGGTCAGTGACAAAGCGGAGTTCGCCTGGTCGGGCTTGGAGGCAATCACCTCGAAATGCTGGAGGAAGTCTCCATCTTTACCGCCGCCTTCAAAGCCATAGGCCTTCAGGTGTGAAGCCAGATAGCGCGCAGCGATGGCGAAGCTGGGAGAAAGCGTGTACCGCCCGCCCAATTCGTCAGACGACAGAAACTCCAGATGCATGCGCAGCTCTGTGGAGGTAATCGAGTCCACGGCAGTAGGTACGGGGGGCAAGTTCGCCGGGGGCAAAGCTCCCGCATAAGAAGGAATAAGGAATAAAAGTGCAGAGAAGGACAACAGAAATTTGCGGTAGTTCACATCGTCAATGGTAACAGTGGGGAGCGGGAGCTTACAACCACTGCAAGCAGGCACAGCGTAGTCGAGCCGCAACCAAAAAGCTTTAACGAACGTCTCGTCCGGGAACGCTACTGGAGCGACACTTTCCGAGTCGTGAAGACCCACATAAATGCAGCCATGCCCACCACTTCCATCCCGGCAATGACATGCGGAAGGGTGAAAAGATGGGTCAATGCTCCGGCGATCAGGCTGCCAATGGGCGGCAGGCCGAAGAACGCGGTCGAGTAGATGCTCATCACGCGGCCGCGCATGGCGTCGTCCGCCAGGTGCTGAAGAGACGAGTTAATGGTTGCCACCAGGCAGACCATGCAGTAGCCCACCAGCATGAGGAGCAATCCCGAGAGAAAAAATGAGCGGGAGAAGCTGAAGCAGAAGATGGCGGCAAAAAGGCCCATCCCGGTACTCATCACAAACCGGCTTTGTAAAGCGGTTTTTCCGCGGTGAGCTATGGTCAATGCGCCGAAAAAAGCGCCGACTCCAGAGCAGGCCATGAGTGTCCCCAGCCCGCGCTCATCGGAGTGCAGGATGTCACGATCGAAGTAAGGAATAAAGGTGATATAGGGCACAGCCAGCAGGCTGCCAATGCCTGCCAGCATCACCAGTGAGGCCATCTGCTCCCGGTTGGCGATATAGGAGAAGCCTTGCTTGAGTTTGCTCCACAGATGGCCTTCACCAGGAGCAGCAGCCCTGGTATAGCGAATGCGTGTGAGAGCAAGGATTACCGCAAGGAAGCTCAAGCCATTCAGGAAAAAATTCCCGGCGGCGCCTACCAGGGCCATGGCGAATCCACCGAGAGTAGGTCCAAGCACGCGTGACATATTGAACTGCGCCGAATTGAGCGCAATGGCATTGGTCAGGTCGTCTCGCGGCACAAGCTGGGGCACCAGAGCCTGATAACTGGGGGTATTCAAAGCCGTGGCAATACCGGTACCCATGGCCAGCAGGGCGATTCCCAAAACATTGATCACATGGAAATAAGTAAGTGCTGACAGCGCGAATGCAAAGACCATCATGGCGGTCTGGGTGCTCATGAGCAGCTTGCGCTTGTCCACGTGGTCGGCAATCACGCCGCCAATCAGCGCCAGAAACAGGATGGGAATAGTTGAAGCAAAGCCCACCACGCTCAGCCAGAAAGGCGAGTTCGTAAGCTGAAGCACAAGCCAGCCCTGGGCCACGTTCTGCATCCAGGTACCGACGTTGGAGAGGAAATTCCCCGACCAGAATAACCGGAAGTCGCGGTTGCGCAGGGCGCGCGCAATCCGGGGAATCTGGATCACGCCAGTCTCGTCTGCGCGAGCCAGACTGGGTACAGCCGCTTCCGGCAGCTCCGGAGCTTGGATTGGATTGGCCTGAGATTCGTTGCTCAAGGAAATAGTGTAAGCTTTTTTGTTTTCATTTTTGTGGCATGTATCGTGTCTGTATCGAATTCAGGAGAGAAAAAGATTGAAACCCTTGGCTCTGATCGCGTCGCTTTTGTTTTCTTCTATTGCCGGTGTTGCCCAACAAAGCACCACGCAGGTTTTTGGATTCCGTGATTTCACTGCCCAGCAGCAGTGGGACCAAAAGTTCATCCGTGTGCCTGACCCGGCTCGCGCGGAGCAGCATTTACGCATTCTCACTGCGGAGCCGCACGTGGCCGGCTCGCCCGAAGATAAAAAGACCGCAGAGTACGTCGCCCAGAAGTTCAAAGAGGCAGGACTACAGACGGAGATCGTGGAATACAAGGTGTGGATGAACCGTCCGGCGGAGATCAGCATCGCGGTTACCGCGCCGCCCAACGTGAAGATGAATGGCCCCACCCGCGAGCATGTCGCCAACGATCCTTATCAGGATGATCCGCGCGTGCTGATGCCCTTCAACGGCTCTTCTCCTTCCGGCGATGTTGAAGCCGACGTGGTTTATGCCAATTATGGCCGTCCTGAGGACTTCAAGAAGCTGGAAGAGATGAAGATCGACGTGCGCGGCAAGATCGTGATCGTGCGCTATGGCGAGAATTTTCGTGGAGTAAAGAGCTTTGTTGCCGAAGAGCACGGCGCCGCGGCGGTGATTATCTATTCTGATCCCTGGGATGATGGCTACTATAAAGGCGATCCTTATCCCAAGGGGCCATTTCGTCCGGAGCAGTCGGTACAACGCGGCTCCATCCAGTACATGTTCAAATACCCCGGCGATCCCACCACGCCGGGCGTGGCTTCCCTGCCGTCCTTGCCTGAGTCGCAACGCGTAGCTCCCGAGCAGGCCGCGAACATGCCCAGGATTCCTACCACGCCTATCTCCTATGGCGATGCCTCGCCTGTGCTTCAGAATCTGGGTGGCCCGGAATCACCGCGCGACTGGCAGGGCGCACTTCCGTTCACCTACCACGTGGGGCCGGGGCCCGTCCGCGTGAAGCTGCACATCAAGCAGAACTACCAGTACTGGCCAATCTGGGATGTAATCGGGAAAGTTCCGGGAACGAAGTATCCCGATCAATGGGTGGTGCTCGGCAATCACCGTGACGCCTGGGTGTACGGCGCGGTCGATCCCAACAGCGGCACGGCAGCCATGTTGGAATCGGTGCATGGAATCGGCGAACTGCTGAAGCAGGGCTGGAAGCCGGACCGCACCATCGTATTCGGCAGTTGGGACGCCGAAGAAGAAGGGCTGATCGGCAGCACCGAATGGGGAGAACAGCACGAGCGCGATCTCGCTAATGCCGTCTCTTACTTCAACCTTGATGTTGCGGTCACGGGCCCCAACTTCAGCGCCCAGGCTGTGCCCAGCCTGAAAGGATTTGTGCGCGACGTGACCAAACAGGTCCCCAGTCCGAAAGGCGGAACTGTGTATAGCGTCTGGAAGGAACATCAGCAAGAAACGGCAGCCCAGAGTTCCCGCAGGCAAAATGCCGATATCGGCGCGCCCGGCACTCGTGGACCAAATGCCCTGGTGGAAAATGACGTTCCTGTAGGCGACCTGGGCAGCGGTTCAGATTACAGCGTCTTTATCCAGCACCTTGGAGTGCCTTCCGCCGACATGACCTCCAGCGGCTCATACGGGGTCTATCACTCCGTCTTTGACAACTTTGCCTGGTTCAAGAAATTTGGCGACCCTACGTTTGTTTACGAGCAGGAGATGGCGCGCATCCTGGGCCTGGAAGCCCTGCACATGGCCTCCGCTGACGTGCTGCCATACGACTACGAACTTTATGGAAAAGAGATCAGCGCCTATATCGACCGGGCACAGGACAAGGCAAAACAGATGCTGGGTCCGGGCGCTCCGGATTTCAGCCATGCCTCTGAAGCCGCCAAGCGCTTTACCGATGCCGGCGCGCGAGTGCTGGCGCTGCAGAAGAACCCTCCACAGGACACAACCAGGCTCAACCAAACACTGATCGCTGCCGAACGCGCCATGCTCAATCCGCAGGGACTTCCGAACCGTCCATGGTTCAAGCACGTGATCTATGCCCCCGGACAATATACCGGCTACGCGGCAGTGGTGATTCCCGGCATCAATGAAGCCATCGACGCAAAGAACGCGCCGCTTACCACGCAGCAATTGCAGGTATTGACCGACACGCTGAACCGCGCGGCCGGCGTGCTGGAGAGTTTAGCGAAATAGCCGCTGGTATAGGAGGAAACGTCTTCGCGAATTCAATACGAGGACAGCCTTTGCGGCTGCCCTCGTTTGCGTGTTTACGGTTTGGCTGCGGTGAAGTTGTCGAAAATAACTGTCCCCGGCGCATTAGGCTCCGCTACCGAGGTTCCGGCTTTCATCTCGAACAACACTGATGTCACCGGAACAGCAGTAGTGTTCCAGGCTTCGCTGCATTGTTGTGTCCAAGTTCCCGGCGCTCCACCACTGTTGGGTGCAGTCTCATAGATGACATTTCCGGTGGTTGGATCGTGACGAATCCGCAGGAATTGGTGTGAGACGGAATTATAGGTAATGGCGGCGCCAATCTGGCTCTTGGCGCCGCTGATCTTCTTTTCACATACCAGGCTGCCGGCTGAGACATAGAAGCGATAGAAGTTATTCACGTCATTGCCCACGGCAAACATGGTGAAGGCATTGCTGTTGGAGGCCGCCGGCTGCACCAGTTGCACGTAAGCGTACGCGCCGGTGAAGTCATAGCGATTGACGGAAGTTATGCCGTTATAGCTGGAACTAGTGGCATTGGTGGGCAATGGCCCAATCTGGAGCTGTCCACTGGTATCACTCACAGGAACGGTGGTGTTCTGGGCGCCAGTGAAGACAGTATTCGACCATTTGGTGGTATCGAGAGATGTTGTATTGAAGTCATCCGTCAGAAGCACGGGCTTTTCCGCCTTGAAGTTATCGAAGATGACCGTGCCCGGAGCATTGGGTTCTGCCACTGAAGTTCCGGCTTTCATTTCAAACAGCACGGAACTGAGGGGTACAGCCGTGGTATTCCAGGCTTCACTGCACTGCTGCGTCCACGCACCTGGTGCTCCGCTGTTGTTCGGCGCGGTCTCATAAACAACGTTGCCGGTAGTGGCATCATGGCGGATGCGCAGGAATTGATGGGAAACAGCATTGTAGGTAATGGAAGCGCCAATCTGGCTCTTGGTCCCGCCAATCTTCTTCTCACAAACCAAGCTTCCACCCGAGACATAGAAACGGTAGAAGTTATTCACATCATTGCCTACAGCGAACATGCTGAAGGCATTGCTGTTGGCGGCTGCCGGTTGCACCAGTTGCACGTAGGCATCCGCACCCGTGAAGTCATAGCGATTGCGGGAGGTGATGCCGTTATAGCTGGAACTGGTGGCGTTGGTGGGCAGCGGCCCGATCTGGAGTTGTCCGTTGGTGTCATTCACAGGAACGGTGGTGTTCTGGGAGCCGGTGAAGACAGTGTTGGACCACTTGGTGGTATCCACGCCGGATGAGCTGAAATCATCGGCAAGGAGCACACCCGTAGGCGTTCCACCAAAGAAGTCTGCCATCGCGCTATGTGTGGCCGCTCCACCTGGATAAGTGGTAATTCCCAGAGCCTCCAGCATGGTACGAAGCGCGTTCTCATGCCCATAACTAACACCTGAGACTGTATGAGGAACCACGTTTGGGCCTATGATCGCGGTATATACGTTGCCCGGAGTGCAGCTATTCACACCACCGCCGCACTCATCAAAAGTCACCAGCAGCATTCCATCACCGCCGCTCTGAAAATACGACTTGCTCAGCATGGGCGCCACATTGGCGCTCAGGAAATTGTCTGCCGCCTGTAGACAGGCTGCGGCGCCGCTGCCGCAGTCGTGCGCGTCGTGGTTGCCATCGGGCACGATAATCACAAACGGAGGCAGTGCGTTGTTGGCCAGATCGGTGGCAAACTGCGAAAAATCCACGATCTTGTCATAGGTCCCGTCCGCATTGAGGTTGTTCAAGATCTCGGCATACCACGTAGCGCCATTGTGCCTCCGGTAATAGGCAGTGCCGTTCGCCCCGTCTGCCGCAGTCACGATCCCACCGGCAACCGCATAGGACTGCGCGTATACTTTCCACGCAATTCCATGCGCATTCAGTTCGTGAAAGATATTGTCGTCGGTAATGGGCGAGGTACACGCGTTGCCGGTGCAGCCGAAATCGTGTGTCCCGGCCGGCAATGTGCAGGCGCTGGCATTGTGGCAACTGCCTGAGGCCAGCCACAAGTAGTCTTTCAAAGAACCGCCGTTTTCAGCAAAGTAGTTGCTGGCATACCCGTTTGCGTTGCCCTGAGAAACCAGCCAGGGCATGTTGGCTTGCACTTCGTTGAAATTGTGGTTTTCTTCGATGATCAGGACCACATGCTGAGATCTTGGCACCTGTCCAAAGGCAGAGAGACTCAAGACGAACAATGCAAATAGTTGGGCACAGAATACAACACGGCTGCGAACATAGCGGCAAACTGACATTGTTACTCCTTGGGAATGTGATTTGAAGGCCTGCAGCAGCTCCGGCCGGAGAAGAACTTTGGGGAGCGCAGGTGAGGAACTTCGTTCAGTTCCCCAGCATTTCCCCTGCCATCACTCACAGCGATAACCGCCACCTGATATAGCAGGTCAAGTCAGAGGGAACAGTCTGTAATTGTGAAATCGCGGCTCATCTGGAGACTTGATAAATCCACTGGCAACGATGCCAATAAGTGGAACTCTGCCCAACACTCTGGCTATGTTGTTACTCACTAAGACAGCCTCAGAGTCGGTGCAGCGCAGGTATGTTATTTCTGTAGTATGCCGCTGGTCCAAGTGATGCCACATTAACCCAGGAGGCAGTGGTTCAGTATTACAGCTAACCAAGGTACGTTCTAAGGTATTTATGCGATTCGTGGTTTTCAAAGTAAGCAGAACAATCAGCAGTCATGAACACTGTTGCCCTCAATAAGTTTGTTGAAGCTCATGACCGTTATCTTGAACTCGACCGCGTTCGCGTGGAATGCCAGAACGCCGCACAACGCGAGTCGGTCCACATTGCCATTTTGAAGGCCTACCTGGAAGTCCAGTACCGGGCCAACCAGATCACCGGACTGCAATTTGCCGATGGCATGGATTTCGCCGAGGCCAACTAAGAAAACTCAAGCCACCTCGCAGCCATTTTTAGCGTCTAAGTTGTCACGCCACTCCTGTACGCAATACAGGTGCGCCTGTAAGACTGACCCGCTTAAGAAGGCGCATCGTCGCAGGAACCCCATTTTGGAGGTGGCTGGCAATGCCGTTAGCCCGCATTATCACTCTGCACCCGGAGCGCACTTCAGCCCTCTCCGAACAACTCCAACAACAAGGTTTTAACGTGGAACTGGCGCGTCCTGAAGAGACGCACCTTCAGCCGGCCGAATTGGAAATCCAATTCGAGGTCTGCGACCAGCAGCAGGCATTGAACCGCGCTGCCGAACTGGCCAGGCAGCTCGGAACCGAAATCGTGGTCTTCCCCAACACCGTTGAAGCGCCGCCAAAACCCGCTCCTGTTGAACAAGTGCGCAGGCCAGAGCCGGTCGTAACGGCTCCGGTCGTTCAGGAGGAAGTGAATCCAGAGCCGCTGAGTGTGCTTCCAACGGAACTCCCCGTAAGCGCCCAGGTGGCAGCGCCCCGGAATGAAGCCCCGGCACAAGAAGAAGAATTCAGCTATGAATTGCCCGGACAGAGTGGAAACTTCTTCACCAATCTTGGATCAGAGCTGCGCAAATCATTGCAGCAGGCTGGAGCGGCATTCGCCGACTTCAGGCGCGACCTGGGGCCAGTCTTCTCGCACACCCGTACAAAATTGAGCAGCGGAGTCGCCGAATTAAAAAGTAAAGCGTCTTCAACCACCGAGTCACTCACCGGCAGCGCCCGCGAATACCAGGAGCGGCTGAAGCTGCGCGCGGCACAGGCGCGCGCGGAACGGGAACAACGTCTGGCGGAGGTGGAACGGCAACGCGCAGAGGCACGCCAGCAAGCGGCCGTGCTGGAACAGGAAAAGCAAAGACAACGTCAGCTTGAACTTGAGCGCCAGCGGGTCGAGCGGGAACAGAGGCTGGCGGAACTTGAGCGGCAGCGGGTTGAAGCAATAGAACGCGCCACAGCCCTGCAGCACGAACGTGAACGGCAAAACGAGGTTGTGGCGGGCTCGCTGGAACCGAAATTCCAGGTTGCGGAACAACCAATCCCGCAGCAAAGGCCCATACCCCGTCCGCAATCAAGAATCACGCGCCGGAGACAGTCTCAACTGAATGGCGTACTCACCGGCGCGATTGCCATGAGTTTTCTGTTTCTCCTCGGGCTCACGCTCTCGAACTTCCGTCCTCAGTCACCTTTGCCGGCTGACGCAACCCAGCCAAAGGTCGAACAAAACATTCCGTTCGGATCGGCGACGATTCATGCAACGTCTGCGCAGCCGCGTCCTATAGCGCAGCCACCCGTGCGGCCTCAACCTCAATTGCAAACTCCGAAACCCGCAACCCCGGTGGCCGCGCAAAAGCCTCATCCGCAGCGCAGGCATTTCCGCTCAGATCGCAGTGAAGCGGATGACGTTGCCGACGACGTGGTGGTGCGGCACTTCAATCATCAGAAGCCGCAACCGCAGCACCCACAGCAGGCAGGATTAAAGCGATATTCAGACATGTGAATTGGGTAAATGGGTAATTTGGTAAATGGGTAAATTGAACACCCGCGATTGCAGAGAATCTTTTATCGATGGTGTAGATGTTGATGATCCGGGTCTTAAATTACACAATTACCAAATTACTCATTTACCCATTTCAGTCGTCCTGGCTGTGATCTTCTCCACCAGCCCTGAATAATCCTTCTTCTCGATCCCATAGACCTGCTTATTGAACTCATCCACCTTCTGGGAGTAGTTCATGGAGCAGAATTTGGGGCCGCACATGGAGCAGAACTTGGCTTCTTTGTAGTAGTCATCGGCCAGGGTCTCGTCGTGCATGGAGCGGGCTGTTTCCGGATCAAGGGAGAGGGCAAACTGCTTCTCCCAGTCAAAGGTGTAGCGGGCATAGCTGAGCGCGTCGTCGCGGTCACGCGCACCCGGACGATGCCGTGCCACATCGGCAGCATGAGCAGCGATCTTGTAAGCGATGATGCCGTCCTTCACGTCTTTATCGTTAGGCAGGCCAAGATGCTCTTTGGGAGTCACGTAGCAGAGCATGGCAGCGCCGTGCCAGCCAATCATGGCCGCTCCAATGGCTGAGGTGATGTGATCGTAACCGGGAGCGATATCGGTCACCAGCGGCCCAAGCGTATAGAAGGGAGCGCCGGAGCACCACTCTACTTCCTTATCTACCTGCTCTTTGATCTTGTCGAGCGGCACGTGGCCGGGGCCTTCAATCATCACCTGTACGTCATGCTCCCAGGCTTTCTTCGTCAACTCGCCCAGGGTCTTCAGTTCGGCGAACTGCGCCTCGTCGCTGGCATCAGCAATGCAACCGGGACGCAGACCGTCACCCAGCGAATACGAGACGTCATACTTCTTCATGAGCCTGGTAATGTCGTCAAAGCGTTCGTAAAGGAAATTCTGCTGGTGATGGTGGGCCATCCACTGCGCCAGGATTGCGCCGCCGCGGCTCACGATTCCAGTGATGCGCTTCGAAACCAGCGGCAGATATTGGATGAGCACCCCCGCGTGGATAGTCATGTAATCCACGCCCTGCTGCGCCTGCTCTTCGATCACTTCCAGCATCAGGTCGGCGGTCAGGTCTTCGATGCGCTTTACCCGTGAAACTGCCTCATAGATAGGCACGGTTCCAATGGGCACGGGAGAATGGCGCAGAATCGCCTCTCTGATTTCGCGGATGCCCCCTCCGGTGGAAAGATCCATCACGGTATCGGCGCCAAAATGCACCGCGGTATGCAGCTTCCGCAGTTCTTCATCCACATTGGAGGTGATGGCGGAGTTGCCGATGTTGGCGTTGATCTTGCAGAGCGAGGCCACGCCGATACACATGGGCTCCAACTCAGGATGATTGATGTTGGCCGGGATAATCATGCGTCCGGCAGCCACTTCGTCACGTACCGTCTCAGGAGAGAGTTTTTCCCGCTCGGCTATGAACAGCATCTCTTCCGTCAGCAGCCCTTGGCGGGCAAAATGCATCTGGGAGACGTTTTCATCGCCGCTTCTGGCGGCTTCTGTGCGCCGTTTAGCGATCCATTCTTCACGAAGTTTAGGAGTTGCGCCGTTTCTGCTGCCGTTTGTACCGTTACCTGACATGGAGACCGCTTTCTATTGGAAAACCTTTCATTATAGAAGAAGCAGTTAGAAACTGGCAGCTAGATTAGCAAGTGGCTGCTTTTAGCCTTTAGCCTTTAGCTCTTGGCTCTTGGCTCTTGGCTTTTGCTTCCTCTGCGTCCTCTGCGGTAAAAGGTTTTTGGTTGTGGCTCGCCACGCTGCATCGGTATATCCAAAATTCTTGTTTTCCTGCGAAGAATCTCATGCTGCTCTTACCTCCTTTCCAATCCAGCTTTGGCACCCGAAAAGTCTTGAGGAACTGAAACAATGCCAGATCAGATACACATAAACTTACTTGCCTTCCTCTGCGCTCTCTGCGTTCTCTGCGGTTAAAGCCGTTTGGTTGTGGCTGGCCACGCTGCGGTAAAAGGTTTTTGGTTGGCCAACAACTGTGACGCGCGTCACAGAACCACCCAGCGCAAACGAGGTATTTTCATCAAGTTACGGAGCACACGCCGGACGCGCAAAACTGCTTGACCAGCGCTGCTGACCCGGATAACCTTGATTTAGCAAAATGGCCTCAGATAACCGCAAATTCGTCCGTTTCGGCGTCGCCATCGGCGTGATTCTGATCTCGCTTGGCTTCCTGGCTTACACGGCTGTGCAGGAGGACAAGAGCTATTACGTCACCATCAATGAGATTCATAAGCTCGGTGACAATGCTCAAAGCAAGCGCCTGCGCGTGGGCGGCAACGTCCAGCCGGGCTCCATTCGCCAGGTGGGAACTCATGCCGACTTCGTGCTGACTGAGCAGGACCCGGCTACTCCTGGCCAGACACAGACATTGCGCGTGAGCTACAAAGGCTCTGAGCCACCGCCGGACACCTTCAAGGACAACTCACAGGCGCTGGTGCTGGGTGAATATGGCAAAGATGGCGTGTTCCATGCCAGTGAAATCCAGGCAAAATGCGCCTCCAAGTATGCTCCGCAGCCAGGGACAGCCTCCGCTCAGCCTGCTAAAGGATACTGAGGCGCCGCTGACTACTGACACGCTTCCAGTTCAGGCAAAAAATGTTTCGAAAATCTATGGCCGTACTGCGGCCCTGAGAGGCGTCTCTCTGGAATTGCAGCCCGGCCGCTTCTACGTTCTGCGCGGCGAAAATGGCGCCGGGAAATCGACTCTACTGCGCATGGTTGCCGGTTTGAGCCAGCCCACACAAGGCGAGATTCTCATCTTCGGCAAGCAAACCCGCGAGGCGCGCCAGGAGATCGGCTATATGGGCCATGCGCCACTGGTCTATGACGAACTCTCAGGCATGGAAAACCTGCGCTTCTTCGCCCAGCTTTACGGAATCAAATCGGATGCGCCCCTGGAGAAGGCATTGGCCCTGGTAGGTCTTGATCCCAGGCTCTCGCGGCGTTCCGGAGAGTACTCTCAGGGGATGCGGCAGCGCCTCTCCGTGGCCCGCGCTATCTTTCATCAGCCCCGCTTGCTGCTGCTCGACGAACCATTTTCCAACGTCGATCCTGAATCGGCATCGCAGATCGCCAATGTGCTGGCCGGCATGCGCTCTTCCGGCACCACCATTCTGCTGATCACCCACCAGTTGGGATTGCTCGCCAACATTGCCGACGAGTTCCTCTTCCTTTCCGCCGGACAGCTTGTCAGCCGCAGCTCGGTTCCGCAGGCCACCGCATGAACACCTCGTTTACCAAGCTTACCGCTGCTCATATCGGCAAAGACATGCGCCTGGAGTGGCGCTCCCGCGACGTGTTTAACTCCATGCTGTTCTTTTCCATCCTGGTGGTGGTGATCTTCAGCTTTGCTTTTGAGCCCACGGCAGAAGAATCGCGTCGCATGGTGGGTGGCCTGTTCTGGGTGGCCTTCCTGTTTTCCACCATGGTGGCCCTCAACCAGTCATGGGCGCGGGAGCTGCGCAATGGAGTGCTGGATGCCTACCGGGTCTCTCCGGCAGCGCAGGAAGCGCTGTTCTTCGGCAAATGCATTGGGAATTTCGTTTTTGTTGCCATCCTGGAATGCCTCATGGCTCCGCTGTTTGTCCTGTTTTACAATCTCAGCTCAGTGGGGGCGGCGTGGCAGCTTGTATTGATCCTGCTGCTGGGCACCTGGGCACTGGTGATCAACGGCACGTTTTTTGCCGCCATGTCCATCCGCACCCGCAATCGCGAGTTGATGCTGCCGTTACTGCTCTTGCCTGTTTCGATTCCCGCAGTCACGGGAATGGTGAGCGCCACAACTGCGGTGTTAACCGGGGAGTCTTCCCCGATGACCCACATCAAGCTTTTAGCCGCGTACTGCGTAGTGTTTACCGCTGCCAGCTTCGCGCTCTTTGAAATGGTATTGAACGCAGAATGAACTCCAAACTTTTTCGCTCTCTCGTCGCGCTGGTTTTTGTCCTGCTGGCGTATGGAACCTACATGGCCATGGAGCCAGGTCCGGGCAGGGTCACGGAATCCAGCAGTAAGGTGCGCCCCAGCAGTTCCCCGGTCACTCTGGAGGTCGTGTCTACCTCCGAGTTCACGCCCGGTGAAACCGCCATCATCGATACACCCGAATCGGGCGTGCAGGAAAAGCAGGCCATCTCTGCCGTTCCGGATGCCACACATGTTGTCGTGTCAAAGCTGGACAATCAGCATGATGGATCGATTCAGGCGTTTCCCGTAGCGGATAAAGTGCCGTTCTCGAAGCAGTTGACATCGCCGGCGCCGACCGAAGCCAGCATGGGCGATGCGCAACGCATCTTCTATTACCACGTGCCTGCCGCCACTGCTGCTTACATACTGTTCTTCATCAACTTTGTGGCTTCCATCCTATTTGTGATCAAGCGCAACGAGACGGCTGATATATGGGCGCTGGTCTCCGCCGAAGTTGGACTGGTATTTGCCACGGTCGTTTTGATCACCGGCCCTATCTGGGGACGCTTTGCCTGGAATACCTGGTGGGCTTGGGAGCCGCGGCTGACGACTTTTCTTATCCTGTGGCTGCTCTATGTGAGTTACCTGGTGCTGCGCCGTTCCGCAGAGGCCGCCTCCGGCGCGATACTGGCGGCGGCACTGGCCATCTTTGCTTTCCTCGATGTGCCCTTCAGTTATGTGGCCAACCGCTTCCGCGGCCATCATCCTCCGCCCATTACGCTCGTCGATCCTGGAATGAAGTTTGTATTTATGGTGAATATGCTTGCCTTCCTGCTCTTTGCCGGTCTTATCCTCTGGTACCGGCGTGAGATTGAAGGCGTAGCCCGCGCCATCGCGGCAGCGCATATTGAAAGGGCCCATCGCGGTGTGGTGGCCTGCATTGCACTACCTGCCATGTTTTTCTTTCAGGAGCGCCAGAACCTGAATCCAACACACTTCATGCTTGGTGCATACATCGCTGCATGGGTGGTCTACATTGTCTACCTGGCACTCATCACCGCTAAGGTCTCAAGGCTGAAAAAAGAAGCCGCGGAATTGGGAATGTGAGTGACCATGCACTTTGGAAAAGCTCAGTCGTGATAAAGCGCCATGCTCTCCCCTTCTGTCGTTCTGAGAGGTTGTGACTTTTTTGCCTGACTTGTTTGCCTTGAATCACGTTGCTGCCTCTGCTACTCCAATGCTCCCTCCTTTTGTCATTCTGAGAGGCTGTGACTTTTTGCGTTTTACAACATTGGTGCATCCCTGCAACGAAACTCCATACCTTTTGTCATTCTGAGCGCCGCGCCTCAACTATATTTCCTTCGCGACAATCTGTAGCGCGGCGCGAAGAACTCCGAGGATGTTTACGCCACCCATGCTGCGTCAGGGAGTTTTCACCATGAAACCTTTGCGCCCTTTGCGTCCTTTGCGGTTGCATTAGAGCACCTGATGTTGCACCAGTGACAACGTGTGGTTCAAGATCGCGAGCCTTATTCATTAGGGAAACCTCATTAATCCCTAAAAGGACCACGTCACTGAAACCTTCCGAAGAAAGCAATCCCGGAGAAGTAAATTGACCGAACCGGCTATAGAATTCTGCCTCTGTTCGACAACGAGCACTGCGTGGCATGTAGCAGATACGAGAGGAGAAACTATGAGATCTTTCAGGCAGCGTTTGCTTGCAGGCACTTTTGCTGTTTTGGTGCTGGCAATAGCGCCGGCTTATTCGCAAAATTTTTCGGGCAAGAGTGATGACACTACAAGCTCGCTCGGAAGCTTCAAGATTCAGGTCGCTACCAACTTTCAATCCGTCGTCAATGGTTGTCCGGGGTATGATCCCACCACTCGAATCTGGACCAGCCCTACTATGTTCGATGGCACAACCCTGATTGGCCGCAGCGACGTCCTCACCGACGGCAGCCCTGCTGATCTGAACGGGGTGCCTGTAGGCAGCGCCAATACGGTGGTGAGCGAGAATATGCTCTCGGCGCCGCCCGGGTGGCCATGCCTTGGCGACACCCCCTGTGCTGCCGCTCCCGGCACACACGAAGTCCATACTGAACTTCGGAAGCTGAACCTGGTTGCTTTTGCTTGTGGCGGTCCTCCCCCGGGCCGGCCGGCTGTACGCGCCGGCACTGCGTATAGCGCGCCCATCAAGATCAGCTCGGGCGAGGTTGAATCCCATGCTGCGCCCGGCGGCAGCCCCGACTTTCCTGCATCCAGCTTCTTCGACATGTTCGTCCAGGTTGACCTGCCGGCCTGTGGAACCCTGCCCGCTTCGACCGTGCAGAACAATCTTCCCCTCATCGTGAAGAACAACCATCTTACGGCGTTTCCGCCCCGGGTCATCTATATTCACGACCAAAGCAGCAGCGTGCCCGTGGTGTTTGCTCCCGGCGGTCCCTTCGCAGGCCAGACTTTGGGCTACCTCGTACTAGCCGGGCACGGGGCCAGCTTCACCTGCTCCCAATCCGATCAAGATGAGTTCAATACCTTCATGGCGAGCCAGCCGGTAGGCACCTGTCCCAGTAACGCCTGTGCCCCGCCATCTACAGGCGGGTGTTCAACCGCGAACGGAACCGGAAAGGTAAGCAACGGAGCGGTAATATGCATTACGCCAGCGGCAACTGCTGGTACCAACCCCCAGTGATACTCTCTTGCCGATAGAAAGTAGAAAAGGAGAGGCCCTTGGCCTCTCCTTTTTTGCGGAGGATGCGTGTCAGTGAGACGACGCAATCCCTTCCAGTCGGCCATTACTTCACGATCAACGTGACCGGCATACTTACCGGCTGTACGCTTGAATTGGAGCTGGTAGCAGTCACTGTCATCGTGAAGGTTCCGGGCGGCGTTCCGGGCGGCGGCGGTGGTGGCGGTGGCGAAGAACCTCCGCCGCAGCCGATGCAAAGCAGCACAGCCAACGCGCCCGTCGCAAAGACCCAGCGTGGAATGTATCTCCTGGCTCTCTGCCGATGAGCAAGCAGAACCATTACCAGCAGGCAGATGGCCCACAGCGTCAAAGTACGAACGCTGAAGTTGGCCGAGGGCGGCCCCAGCGTCGGCCCAGGCGCCAGTTGGGCCCGGGCAGTGGTAGTCACGGTCAGCGTCGAAGAGTTGCCAGAAGTCGGGTTCGGGCTGAAACTTGCCGTAGTCGCCCCCGGCAATCCGGCAACACTGAAGGTCAAATTATCGCCAAAACCTGCCGTCCGCGAGATAGTTACGGTATAACTCGTGGTGGCGCCGGCAGAGACGGTCTGAGAAGAAGGCGTGGCACCCAGACTAAAGGGGGTCGACGAAACCGTAAAATTGGCAGCGCTGGTCGCGGTCCCATCCAGCGTTGTGACAGTGATGGGGCCAGTGCTAGCCCCGGTGGGAACTGTCGCGGTGACCGTCCCGGAATTGCTCACCGTGAAGGTAGACGCCACTCCATGAAACGAAACAGCCGTGGCCCCGGTGAAGGTCGTGCCGGTAATCGTCACACCCGTTCCCACCGAACCCAGGGTCGGCGCAAAGGAAGCGATGGCCGGCGTAACCGTAAAGCGGGTCGTGGTTTTCAAAGGTCCGCCGCCAGGCGTGGTGACGGTGATGTCGCCAGTGGTAGCCCCGGCGGGAACTGTCGTCGTGATCGTCCCGGGGGGCCCCTCAGTGAATGTAGCCGCCACTCCATTAAACGAAACAGCCGTGGCTCCAGTGAAGTTCGTGCCGGTAATTGTCACACCCGTTCCCACCGCACCGAAGGTAGGCGCAAACGGGCTGAAGCTGATCCCTTCGAGGAAAGCTATGATGTCGTCGGTCGCGGTGGGCCCAATCGCGACAGTGTTGATCGGGCCGGAAAACAACTCACCTGGCGAGGTGTTGAAGAAAGACGAATTATAGAACGCCAGCACATCTTGCAACGTGGCTGCGGAGCCATCGTGGAAGAACGGACCCAGGTTGGCGATGTTGAAAAGCTGGCGGACGCTGAACGCGCGCGTCCCGCAGGGTGTGCTGGGCTCGCAGGGAAGATTGTCCACTGCAGCCGAGTTGATGACCTGGTTCACCACCCCCGTGTTGAATAGCCCTGAGTCGGTGAGAACCGTCCCGCTGTGGCAAAACGCGCATTTGGCGTCGCCGAAAAAGGCATTTAAGCCTCGCTGTTGCGCGGCAGTGAGCACGAACCGGTTCAAATTGAACTTATTCGGGTCGGTTCCTGCCGGGAACTCCTGCGCCCGCATGAACGCTTCCATGGCGGCCAGCTCATCAGATGTCGGCAGCCGGAAATCCGGGTTCGATCCACCGCTATTCCGAGCCAGCGTCCGCGGGAAGTGCTGGATGACGGCTCCCGTCGCGAACGATTGCAGGTCGAAGACGCTGCCGCTGAGTCCAAACGGGCCAAATCTTTGGTTCAGGTTCAGGAGGTGGGGAGACTTGCGGAATACGTGCGGGGTCGGGGGAAACCCGTCGATGTTTTCCAGGATGAGACCACGGCCTTGAGGGAAGCTCACCGTATTCGCGCTGGTCCTCATCCGCTTCGGATCTTCCAGGCCGGCCACAGGCGAACCTGGAATAGCGCCGAGACTTCCTGCCGTGACGCTCATGACGGTTCCCGTACACGAGTTGCTGTCGCTCACGCTGCCGGACAAGGCCGGGTTCATGCCGCCCGCGACAAGATACGTCGTCGGCGAAACCTGTGTCAGCACCTTGGCTCTCGCTGCTGTCGCTCCGCTTCCACTGCTTATGATGCCCTGCAACGTGCCGATGCAGGGCGCGGCGCTCGCCACCGCCTGGGTCAGAACCAGCGTGTTGAGATTGAAGTCGAAGCCGGCATCGAAGCTGGACGGACTCGTCTCGCCGATGAACAGCGGATCAAACGTCGACGAGACGGTACTGAATCGCGACTGGATATTGCTCGGCGGCAACGCCATGTTCAAGCTCGCTACGTGACAAGTTGCGCAGCTCCGCCCATTGCCCTGGAAAGTCTCGCCGTTGAACACATTCTCGCCTTGGACGATTTGGGTGGCTACCGGGATGGTGAGCGTCTTTCCCGCATCGTTCGTCGGTGTGGGTGTCGTATTGATCGCGAAATCGGAGTTAGC
>QHVI01000087.1 GCA_003223515.1 Candidatus Angelobacter sp. Gp1-AA117 | reverse complement strand
CAGGCTGGCAATAGGATCGTGATGATGGGGAGTGAGCACGCTGCCAAAGTAAGCTAATAACCGTGTTGCTCTGGGGAATGAGGGCTTGATCGCGATGCTGCCAATATCGAGGCTTGCATCCAGACAATCCGCGCCTCCGCCAAGATCACGACAGACCAGTGTAGCAATCGTATCATTCTCGGCAGAAGGTTTCTTAAAGGTATCATCCGCGAGCGCGGCATAAATAGCGTCACCCAAAACTAAAGCATCACTGGCGACTACATCATAGTAGCTTCCATCGTTGAGGGGACGACTGTTGATATAAAAATTGCCATCATCAGAAGGAACGATGCCGGACATGACCAGTTTATGGTCGGCAGGCGCATTTGCCTGGGCCTTCAGAGCTTCACGCAGTTTCTTGCCGCTGATCTGAAGTACCATGATGTGCGCTCCTTCCCAGATCACACGCGCGGTCTGCTCCTCGATGCTGGCGTGCGCAGCCGCAGGATCCCTGAACACCTGATGCTTCGTAATCAAGGCGGCATCAGCGTGGTAGTGTGCGCGCATCACTTCTACCGCAAATTGCTCTACGTTCTTGTCTGCGCCTATGCGGTTGCCAAGAGCAGCAACGCGAATGTCAAGCGGGGACCGCTGGGGTGCATCAAGCCTAAGTTCCTGGCACCACTCCGGTTTCGGAACAGGATAGGGTTTGGATAGGTCCAGGACGGGGCGCCGCCGGTGAGTCACATAGCCCTTTTCAGTCAGGTGAATGAGATGAAGAGGACTATCAAGAACGGCGATATTGTCAGCCGGGGCGCCGGTGCAATCCCTGTCCGGTGTGTATATCGAGCGGGTGGCGATCACGGGAACGCGTCGCCCCGCAGAAGCAAAATCCATGTTCTCGCCAAAAAGAGTGGAGGCAATTTCCGCCTGGGCGATAGTCATGCGTAGATGTTTCACTTCATTGCTTTTCGTCAGGGAGTCGGTCAATTCTTCAGCACTGCTGGGGGGCATCTGAGCGAGAACAATGACGTCGGTTGTGTCATCACACTCCTGATTCAGCTTACATTCGTAGTAAGCCTGCCGGATGGCAGTTAAAGGCTTCAGGAATGCCACCTCAGCCTTCAATCCGTTTGTTTCAGTTTTCCAGGTGCGGTTGTGATCGGGGACGCGCTGCCTGATCTCCGGACCGACCACACCAATCACAACGGCTGATTTACCGTCATGGGGCGGAGTTTTAATATAAGGAAATTTCGGAAAGATCGAAAAATCTGCCGAAACAGCATGACAGAACCTCTCCTTGTCTTCAGCCCAGTCTTCCAGGGAAGTGTTAGGTGGCTAGGTCAGAGTGAAGCACAGAAGCAAGCGCTCCAACGGCTGGATCGCAGGTTCATTTTCCAGGCTCGACACGTCATAGGTAAGCACTTCGCCGCCCTGTACCTTCGTTCTTAAGACCTGGGTGAAAGTGGCTATTGGTTGACCATCGGGATGATCAGCGTGGAAGACGTTCAAACTCGGAAGCAGGGGGCCTTCAAGTTCTTTGGAAGCGAATTCTATTGAGTAAGCACTCTTGCGGCCTGATGAGCGGTGGAGAACAATATGTCCGTCGTCAAAAGGCTTAGCGTTTGGATGAGAACTCGCGAAGCCCTTAGGCGGATGTTCGTTCGGGTCCGCAGGGGGCGTAGGGTAAACGGCTGTTTGGGAGAGATTGGACGCATTTAAAGCGGGCAATTCCTTAGCCACAGCTTCAAGGCGCATAGTTCCAAAGTAGAAATCTTCTTTGCCGGGGACAATAGCATCATAACCCTGGTCACGCAAGATATGCACTACGTTATCGTTGCGTATGTCTTCTGGCGCAAAGTTCACACGGCATTTGGGGCGTAATTTAAGGTCTTTGTTGCCACAGCGTGTTTGCTCAATTCGGGATTCATACCTGGGCGCTAGATTGTCTCCCATTCCAATCAACAGCGCGTCCGGGAATGCGGCCCGTGCACGAGCTATCGAATCCAGAAAGCATTGCTTCATAGATTTCTCATCAGGACATTTCGTGGTCTTTGCGTCGTCATCTGATCTGATGTAGCCCAGCAGCCTTGAGGTGTAGAGCACATTCAGCGGTGTGGTCTCTTTAGGTTCCTGCATCGCAACAACAGGAGCGATGGTTTTGTCCTCTGAGATAAGCACTTGGCCATAAAGGGCTGAAGCGGTTCCACAGATCAGAACCAGTGGGCAGAGCATATGTTTCTTCATCGAAGTGGTCCTTTGACAGAAAAGGGTTCGTCGGTAGAAGAAACGAAATTCCAGGAAATATTCCTTTTGGAGTTTGGGATGAGTTGACTGGTAAACAATAGCGAAATTTGAGAATACAGAGATCCTTCGCTCCGCGCTATGGAGCTTCCATGAAGGAGGGAGAATTCAGGCGCTGCGCTCCAGGATGACAGAAAGGATGCGGTATCGTTTGCTTCCAGAGCAATGTGCCTATTTATTGGTGGCTTTACGCTGCTTTCTTTGGCTCCTTCGGGGCGGAGACCTTAGGCTGTTTGGGCTTGATATAGACCTCATTCCCCCGGGTTTCGATGGCGTAGATTTCTATTTTTTCTTCGGCGGGGCCGGCTACTACGCGGCCGGTGCGGATGTCGAACTGGCTGCCGTGCCAGGGGCACTGGACGGTGCAATCTACCAGGGCGCCGTCTGAGAGCGGGCCTCCGCGGTGGGTGCAGTGGTCGCTGAAGGCGAACAGGCCTTCGGGGCAGCGGCCTACTACTACGCGCTCACCGTCGACTTTGGCCAGCAGCATCTGGCCGTCTGCCAGTTCGCTCTGGTTGCATACTGGACGGTTCCAGTTATCCAGAGAACGCTCTTTGAGCTTGCCTGCTCCGGCGTAGCGGTGATCCACGCCGATCTGGTTGCGGTAGACTAGGGTTCCGCCTAGCCATCCGGAGATGCCCAGCAGTACCACGCCCAAGCCCATCAGCAGCAGGGTGAGGTTGTCCGGTTCGTTGGCTGCTCCGCCTTGGCGGTAGGCGATATATATAAACAGGAGGAGGGCCAGGCTGTTCAGGCCTCCGTGAATCGCACCCCGATTTTTGGCGCTGGAGTTAGGTGGCACCACGGTGAGCCAGTCAATCGCTCCTGGCAGGGCGGCCAGGACGGCGGAGACGCATCCGGCGATGGTGCAGTAGAAGCCTGCGGCCCACAATCCGCTGTTGTTCTGCATGGCCCCCAGCACATTGAAGATGAATGCCATTACCCATAAACCAATGGGAAAGGCCACCAGCATGGGGTGGATAGGATGAGACTTGATTGCGGCAGTGGAACGCATGGGGCCTCCTAATGCTCTGATAAATAAGATAGTTGGTGGGGCAGAGAGGATGCCCCGAAGCAGAATTGCCAAAACTGCCAAAATTTGTGATTGCCATCATTTAGAGGCTTGAAACCGCAGAGGGCGCAGAGAACACAGAGCAAATCAGGCAGGAGAAACATCGCCGGAATTTAACCGCAAAGGGCGCTAAGGAGCGCTAAGGTAACTGCTGTCATCAGACTTTCTACTTTCTCTTTGCAGCAGATTCGTTTTTAATCGCTGTCATGAGAAACATCCTGCCGGCACTCATTCTTTCTCTGTCCTGCAGTGTCTTTGCGCAAAATTCTACTGACAAGCTGATCCAGGAGGCGCAGGCGGCGCCTACGCTGGAGAAGAACCTGCGCGTCCTGACCGACGAGGTTGGCGGGCGGGTGCCGGGGACTCCGGCGATGGAGCGCGCGGTGCAATGGGGCATGGATGCCTTCAAAGCCGCCGGTGCAGATGCTGTGAGAAGCGAGCCTGTGCCGATGGCGGCCTCATGGGATGAAGGGAGCACACAGGTAGATGTTGTCAGCCCGGTGCAGTTTCACGCGCGCGCTGTCTCGCTGACGTGGACTGCGCCCTCGAACTCTCCAGTTCAAGGCTTCCCGGTGGTAGACGTGGGCGAGGGCGCGGACGAAGACTTCAAGAAAGCCACCAACCTGAAAGGCGCAATTGCCCTGGTGCATTCCAACGTGATGAAGAACTGGGATGACCTGTTTGCAGAGTACCTGAAACTGGGCGCGCTGCTGCAGGCGGCAAAGGCTGCCGGAGCGACAGCGGTGGCCTTCATCTCTACCCGCGAGCAGGATCTGCTCTACCGGCATATTGGCAGCTTCAATGACCGGATCAACAATTATCCGCAGATGCTGCTGGCGCGTGAGGATGGCGAGCGCATTGCCCGTCTGCTGGAGGCTGGCAAGCAGGTGCGGATGCGCTATGCGATTCCCAACCGCGTTGGCGGGCCGTTTACTTCGCACAACGTAGTAGCGGAGATCAAAGGCCGGGAGAAGCCCAACGAGTTTGTGGTGCTGGGCGCACACCTCGATTCATGGGCGATGGGAACGGGCGCGCTGGATAACGGCTGCAACGCGGCGCTGGTGATCGAGGCATTGCGCGCCATCAAAGCCTCAGGATTGCAGCCACGGCGCACGATTCGCTTTGCGCTCTTTACCGGGGAAGAAGAGTTGAATGTGGGGTCATTCGAGTACGTCCGCACACACCGGGCGGAGATGGACAACACTGTGGCCATGCTTACCTGGGATGAAGGCACAGGAAAGATGACCGGATTTTCTGTCGGTGGAAGAAAAGATCTGGTGAATCCCATCGCGAAGCTGCTTGATCCAGTGAAGCAATTCGACGCAATGATGCTGACAACCGATGCCTTCGTGGGCACAGACAATATGGACTTCCTGCTGGAAGGCGTGCCCAACCTGGTGGCCAACCAGGAAGAAGCTAACTATTTAATTAACTATCACGCCTCTTCTGATACCTATGACAAGGTGGATTTCCCGCAGCTACGGAAGCATGTAGCAGTGGCGGCATATCTGACCTTTGCCATTGCGGATGCTCCGGAGCGTTTAGGCCCACGGCAGAACCGGGCAGAGATTGAATCGCTCATTCAGGAGACACATCTGGATGAGCAGTTGAAGGCGTTTGAATTGTGGGAAGCGTGGCAAAGTGGGAAGCGTGGTCGGGCGAAGTAAACCCTTTAACCGCAGAGGACTCAGAGAGCGCAGAGGAATTCAAGTAATTAGTAATTAGTACTTAGGAAACCTAAAAACAAGATCGTGAAACTATCATCGATTGGTCTGCGGCCGACTGGGTTGCGGGCTTCGGCATGATCTATCTGGCATTGTTTGGTACCGGCAAGATTATCTTCGGAAATGCGGGCTGGGAGTGCTTATGCTGGTTGGTGCGGCGGCGTGTGCGGGCTTCATCTTCTGGGATCTGGGAGAAGAGGGTGGGAAACCTTGAGCCAGTAGACGGGTCATCGGGAGATCGGGTCATCGGAAAACCGAATTCTTCACCACAGATAAACACAGATTCACACTGATATTTCTGACTTAACTCGTAATGCTTATCTTCTGGATCATCTTCAATGCGGTCATTCTGGTGCTGCTGTTTGTGGACCTGGCGGTACTGAATCGTGAAGGCCGCGTAGTTTCCTTCAAACAGGCATTGGTGAGCAGCGCTATCTGGATTGCGCTGGCGCTGGCTTTCGCCGTGATCATTTATCAATGGATGGGCGCTGGAAAATCGCTGGAGTTCATCACCGGATACCTGGTGGAAGAGGCGCTCAGCGTCGATAACCTGTTTGTCTTCATCCTGCTGTTTTCCTATTTCAAAGTGCCTCCCGAGCAGGAGAGGACGGTCTTATTCTGGGGCATTATCGGCGCGCTGGTCATGCGTGGCGTGTTCATTGTGGCAGGCGTGGCGCTGGTGAATCGTTTCCACTGGCTGCTCTATCTTTTTGGCGCATTCCTGATCTACACCGGCTATAACCTGATGAGAGAGGGCGACGAGGAGCAGGTCGATCCGTCAAAGAACTTCGTCCTGAGGATGGCACGCAAGTTTCTGCCGGTAACCACGGAGTACGAAGGAAAGAAATTCCTTACGATCAAAGACGGACGAAAATTCGCAACGCCTTTGTTTATCGTGCTGCTGGTGGTGGAGACCACGGACATTCTTTTTGCCACCGATTCGATTCCAGCGATTCTGGCCATCAGTCGTGATTCGTTCATTGTGTATACCTCGAATGTGTTTGCCATTCTGGGATTGCGGTCGTTGTTCTTTGCGCTTTCAGGAATGATGAAGCTTTTTCATTACCTGAATTACGGGCTGGCCGTGGTGCTGATGTTTATTGGGGCAAAGATGATTGCCGGGGTGAGGTATCACATTCCAACGTGGATCGCACTGCTGGTGATTGCGGTGGTGCTCGCAATCTCGGTACTGGCGTCGGTCATGTTTCCGAAGAAAGAAGCTTCGAATTAACCGCAGAGGCCGCAAAGGACGCAAAGGTAGCAAGTCAGAAAAACCAAGCAAAGACGAAGCAGGACGGTGGTGCCGTCCTGCTTGCTTGTAAGGAGAAATAGAAAAGGTTACTAAACGTGGGGGCGGCGGTCGTCGCGGCGGCGGCGGTTGTAGCGCATGGCAATGTTCATGAACACGTGGCCGTTGTCGGTATCGAAGCACATCACCAGCGCTTCCTGGTCTTCACTGCTCTTCTCGCCTTCTTCTGCCGAATGCGCGGAAGGAGGGAAGATCTTGAAGCGGAAGCCCTGATCGTTTAGCGAAGTTACCGCGCTGCCGATCACCATGTTGGCCAATTCGCAGACCGTCTCCTGGGCAACGTCCTGATCTGCCGACACAGGCGAACCGGCAAGGTAGCTCGCGACACGAGCCGCCGTGGGCGGATCGATATCGAAGATGATGCGGCCTTCAATGTCACCCTTAATGGTCACCAGTGAGGCCACGCCCTTGCGGCGGTAGGCTTCCTCTTCCATGGTCACGTCGCCGATGCGCGTGGGACACTGCAACGTCTCCCCCAGTACGGCATCAGCGGCGTTGATGAACGGCTGGATTAGCTCCATCTTCATGGATTAACTCCCTGCACAGCGGCAGCAGCTATGACCGCGTCGTCGCCCATCACATACTTGATCACTTCATACAGGATTTCCGCTTTGACCGGCTTCTGCACGAAGTGGCGGGCACCTTTCTGGAGCGCGGCTACAATGTTTTCCTGGTATCCGACGGATGAGACCATCACGATGCGGGCATCAGGATGAGCACGGACGATGCGCTCCGCGGCCTCGATGCCTTCCATCTGCGGCATGGTGATATCCATCAGCACCATGTCGGGCGTGGTGCGGTCGTATTCGGTAATGGCGGTGCAGCCGTCGCCGGCCTCGCCGACAATCTCACCGCCAAAGGATTCAACCATCTTGGCAACGTTTTTGCGGGCAAAGACGGAGTCATCTACCACGAGGTAGCGAATCGGTTTGCGGTCTTTTCTTACTATCAAAGGGAACTGGTCCATAATTTTCTCCTTACATCACCCTCATCAAAAACTTTCTGATACCTGTGCGGTCCGTGCAGCTTTCTCGGGGCTGCACTGGACGTTTAGCGTGTGCGCCATCATGTCCAGCGGCACTACGCGTATTGCGTATCCCCGTTCAATGGCTGCTTTGGGCATGCCAAAGACGGTGCATGAACTTTCGCTTTGCGCAATGGTCAGCGCGCCGGAGGCTTTCATCAATCCCATACCGGTTGCGCCGTCGTCACCCATGCCGGTCATCAGAAGTCCCACAGCACGGCTGCCGAACTCTGTAGCCACCGAGCGGAAGAGCACATCCACCGATGGACGGTGGCCGTTGACGCGGTCTTCATCTGACAGCACTACGATATTGCCCATGGGCATACGCCGGACTTTGATATGGCGGTTGCCGGGGCAGATCAGTGCGCGTCCGGCAATCAGCAGATCGCCTGACTGCGCCTCTTTCACATCGATGGAACAGCATTCGTTCAACCGGCGCGCGAACATCTCCGTAAAGCCTTCCGGCATGTGCTGCACAACGACGATGCTTCCGGAAAAATCTCCGGGCAATTCCGAAAGCAGATACTGAAGCGCATTGGGGCCGCCGGTGGAGATGCCAATGGCCACGATCTTGCTGGGTTCTTTGCGCGGACGGAAGGCCGGCTTGTTGGCCGCACGTGCAGACTCAAAAGTAATGGGCGGCGGCGGAGGCATGACCTGCGCCTTGGCTGCTGCCTTGATCTTGCTGACCAGGTCGTTAGCGATTTCTTCCATGTGCGCTGACGCTGCGTTTTTCGGCTTGGCAATGAAGTCGAAGGCGCCCAGGCTCAACGCTTTGAAGGTGGCGGACGCGCCATCCGTGCTGTGGGCGCTGACCACGATCACCGGCAGGCGGTAGCGGCGGGTAATCTGCCGCAGCGTCTCCATGCCATCCATGCGGGGCATTTCGAGATCCAGCGTGACCACCTGTGGGTTCAGCTCTTCGATTTTTCTCAGGCCAAATTCGCCATCCATGGCTGTGCCCACGACTTCAATGTCGCTATCGCGCTCCAGAATCTGGGAGATGAGTTTGCGCATGAGCGCAGAGTCATCCACCACGAGAACTCGTACCTTTTCACTCATGCAGTGGCCCCTACCATTTTGAGTGTTCGCCCGAACCGTCCAATTACGTTGGGAATGTTGAGGATCAAAACTACCGTGCCGTCGCCCAGAATCGAAGCGCCGCTCACCAGATCGGTTGAAACCAGGTGATCATCGAGAGCCTTGATCACCAGTTCTTCTTCGCCAATAAGCTGATCGACTACTAATCCATATTTTCTGTCTGCAAGTTGAATGACCACCACGAAGAAACGCTTGGCCTTCGTATGCTGATTGATCAGCCTGTTCAGGTGGATGAGCGTAAGCACCTCATCACGCATCTGAACTATGTCCTGATGGTCCACGACGTGGACCTGATGTTCCGTGGCGCGCGTGATCTCCATGACCGAGGCGAGCGGCACAGCGTAAATGCGGTCGGTTACACGGAAGAGCAGCGCCTTGATGATGGCCAGAGTCAGAGGCACTTTGAGATAGAAGGTGGCGCCTTTGCCCATGGCGGTCTTGATGGAGATGGTGCCCTTCAGGCGGTTCAGCACGGTCCTGACCACGTCCATGCCAACGCCGCGTCCGGAGATATTCGTGACCTGCGCGGCGGTGCTCAATCCCGGATGGAAGACCAACTCCAGCACCTGATTTTCGCTCATATTAGGAACATCGGCAGCGGTAATCACATTGCATTCGATGGCCTTGTTAATCAGCTTGTTCTTGTCGATGCCGCGGCCATCGTCGCTGACTTCAACCACAATCTGGTTGCCGTGGTGATAGGAGTCAAGCTTGACCGTACCCTGAGCGGGTTTGCCGGCGCTGATGCGCTCTGCCGGAGATTCGATTCCATGATCGACGGCGTTGCGAACCAGATGGGCCAACGGCTCGGCGAGCATGTCGAGAATGCTCTTGTCCAAGTCGGTGTCCTGCCCGTTCATGACCAGCGCCACTTCCTTGTTGCATGACTTGGCTACATCACGAACCACGCGGGGGAAGCGGCGGAAGAGCTGCTCGACGGGCACCATGCGGATCTTCATGACCGATTTCTGCAGGTCATTGATGATGCGTGCCTGGAAGGCCATGGCATCGGCGAAGCGTCCTTTGAGTGCATCTTTGGGGAAGCGCTTGTCGAACTCGTTGATGCTCTGGTGCAGCATGCTCTTGCCGATGATCAACTCACCTACAAGATTCAGAACAGCATCGATGCGGTCGGCATCGACGCGCAAAACCGTTTCAGGAACATTGGAGAAGCTGCTGCCGGCGGATTCCGCAGATGGAGCGGCGGCGGCCTGAGATGAATGGCCGTTGCTGCTGGTCTCCGGTGTTACGGTGATGACTTCTTCAGCGCGGATGGCCGGTTCATTCTCAGTATGGAGTTCTGCAGTTACGTGCTGCACGATGTCGAGCACATCGTCTGATGATTCTGCCGGCCCAGCGAGGCGCTCCACCAGAACCTCTGAAATCACCGCAGGAATCTTGCACTTTTTCCTGATCCACTGGGCGTCATAGCCAGTGGCAATGGCTGCTTCCACAACATCAAGATTCGCAGCGAGAGTGATGTGATCAGGCTCGATGGCTAGAAGGCGGCCGCAATCCTGCAACACGTTGCGGATGAGTTGCATGGCTGCGCCACGCATGGGGCAGTTCTGGTCGATGCCGAAGGCGATGTTGTAGACGGTCTCGCCTTTGCCGGCGGCATCCTGAATGACCATCTGCTCATATTCATTCCAGGCAAAGCGAGCCTGCAACTTGTACGGCGTAGCCTTGGAAGGCTTGCTGGTAAGCGCGAGTATCTGCAACCGCAACTCTTCTCCAGAGGGAGGCTGAAGGTTTCCGCGATAGGCAGAGAGCATGGAACTGAAGGTATCGGCTGCAATCAGCACCACGTCTGCGAGTGTGCCATTGCTGCTGGAGGCAATCTCCGGCGTGAGGAGGTCTTCAAGCTGGTGGGCAAGGTCGCTCAGTTCCTGGTAGCCGCAGGCGGCAGAATCTCCTTTGAGCGTGTGCACAGTACGGCGCACCTGGCGGATGATCTCTTCATCACCCGGCCTCTTTTCCAACTCCAGCCCGTTTTCATTCAGAGACTGCAACAGCTCGGTTGCGCTCTCAAAGAAAAGCTCGCGGAGTTCGGAAGATCGCTCGTCAGAAAAGAAGCTCACCCGTTCACCACCTCAATGCGCTGGTAGGCGGTCCCGTTGTTCTGGTGCACCATGCGGAACTTGTCTGAAAGCCCAAACAGGCTTTCGGCGTGCCCGACCAGCAGATAACCTTCAGTGTTCAAGCAGCGGTAGAACTTTTCAATCAGGCGCTTCTGCTCGGCTTCGTCGAAATAAATCATCACGTTGCGGCAAAAGATGATGTCATTGCGTGCCGGCAGGAATTCCGTTTTGAGATTGTGAAAGTCGAAGTGGACCAGTTCCTTGAGCGACTTTTTCACCGCATACTTGTCGCCGACCTTATCGAAGTAGCGCAGGCGGTAGGCGTAATCCACCGGCTCCATGTTCAGCTCGGAATAGACTGCTTCCTGCGCGGTGCGCAGAACAGAATAGTTAATGTCAGAGGCCAGAATCTCCACCTTCCACGGCGGAGGAATCAGCGGCTTGGGGCTGGGCATCTCGAAGGGAAGTGGATTGCGCAGGTAGTAGTAAGCCAGCGCATCACAGACCAGCATGGCCATGGTGTATGGCTCCTGGCCGGTTGAGCAACCCGCGCTCCACAGACGAATGCTCCAGTCGCGGCGGTCCTGTTTGCGGCGCAGCAGGTCTTCCAGAATTACCTTGTGAAAGAGTTCAAGCTGCGGTTTATTGCGGAAGAAGCTGGTTTCGTTGACGGTCAGGTTTTCCAGCAAGGCGCCAAGTTCGCCTTTGCCCTCATGACTGGTCAGCAGGCGGTAATAGCCATAGAAGCTGTCAAGACCGCAGGCTTTCAATCGCCGGTGCAGGCGATCGTGCAGAAAATGAGCGCGGCGCTCGTCAAAATACATGCCGCACTCCTGATAAATCAGGGTCTGCAACAGCTTAAGTTCGGCTTCGGTGATCTGAATTGGAATGCTAGAAGTGGCCATTAGTCCCCACGAATGTTTTCTGTTGCAATTCTTGTGTTGCTGCGATGAACGTCCTGCTGATCGCTTCGCTCTGATTCGCTTCGTCAACGTCTTTGGCGAAGGCCCGCAACTCGCAAGCGAGTTGCTAGACGCTGATACCGCTCAAGCCCGCCTGCTGCGCAGTCGGGCCTGGAGCTTGCGATTCGTTAAAATCTTCCAGCCGCCGCAGCTCGCCTTTCTGCAGAATTCGGGTCAAGTCAACCAGGATGACGAGCCGGTCGCCCATCTTGCCGACTCCGGTTACATAGTTCAGTTCGCCATCTTCGAAAACATTTGGCGGAAGATCGATGGCAGATTCCGGGATCTTCAACACTTCAGAAGCGGAATCTACGATCAGCCCAACCATCTTGGTTTCAACCTCGACCACCAGGATTCTGTTCTTCTTAGTTCTCGTAATCGTCTTTTCGCCAAAACGCTTGCGCAGATCGACCACCGAGATGATCTTGCCGCGCAGATTAATCACGCCTTCCACATACTCCGGAGATTCAGGCACGGCGGTTATGTCAGGCACGCGCACAATCTCATGCACATGCGAGATGCGAACCCCAAAGGTCTCGCGCCCGATTCGGAAGCCGACGATTTGTAAGTCCTTTGACATTCACGCTCCCTTCCGGAACCTAGTTGTACGCGGCAGCTACAGCAGCGGCGTAGCGCTGGGCGGCTTCTGATTTCTGGTCGCCGCGCCGGGCAATTCCGTTGCGTCCGTTGCCGTTGTGGGCGCCTTCCAGGATGAAGCGGTCCATCGACTCCATCATGGAGCGTGCCATCTTTGACATCTGCTCTGAGGAAGCCGCCAGTTCGGTCGAGCCGGAAGAGGAACGCTGCACTAATTCGCGCATCTTTTCCATGGCCCGGACGACAGCCTGAGCACCCGAAGCCTGTTCTTCCACCGATGAGTTGATCTCATGGGTGATTTCGTTGAGCCTGGTGGTGGCCTTGGCAATCTGAGAGGAGCCATGCGATTGCTCGTTGGTAGCTGCGCCTATCTCCTGGGCAAACTTGTAAACTTCGGTTACCACGTTGGAGATTTTCTTGAGCGCGCTGCTCAGGTCACCGCCCAGCGTGAGACCTTCATTCACAATGCTGGTGGACTTTTCCATGTTATCCACGGCCTTGCGCGCTTCTTTCTGGATGCTCTGGATCAGTTCAGAAATTTCACGCGTAGACTGGGCCGACTTTTCTGCCAGCTTGCGGACTTCATCGGCGACTACGGCGAAGCCCAGGCCGTGTTCACCGGCGCGGGCAGCTTCAATGGCCGCATTGAGAGCCAGCAGGTTGGTCTGTTCGGCCAGATCGTCAATCACTTCAATGATCTTGCCGATGTCATCGGCGCGCTGGCCGAGCACAGAGATGATTTCCGCCGAAGAGCTGATGGCGGAGTTGATGCGGTTCAGGCCGTCCGTGGCCTTTTCCATGGTGCTGATGCCGCTGTGCACTTCATCACGCGAGCGCTGCGAAATATCCAGCAGCACCTTGGCGGTATCGGCCACGCGCTGGATGGAGGCGACCATTTCATCGATGGAGGCCGAAGTTTCGCTGACGTTCGAAGACTGAAGCTGCGTGCTCTTTACCATGTTCTGCACGTTGATGCTCATCTCGTGCATGGTGCTGGTGACTTCGTCGATAGCGGACGCGGCCTGCACGCTGATCTTTGCCGAATCATCAGAGGCGCTGGCCACTTGGTTTGAACCGCTGGCCACCTGTGCGGCGCTGTCACGAACGTTCTTTACCAGGCTGCGCAGGCCGACGGTCATCTCCTGGAAGGCCTTGCCCAGAGTGTCGCGGTTGGAACGCGGATGAATTTCCACGGCGAGATCGCCGCCGGCAATGGCTTCAGAGATTCCAGCCATTTCACGGAGGTACTCCACCATGTTGTTGAAGGTGCGGGCCAGTTCACCCACTTCGTCGCTGGAGTTGATCTCGACTCTCTGGTCGAGGTCGCCGGAGTTGGCAATTTGTCCGGAAACCACGATGAGCTGTGCAAGCGGCTCAGTGATCGACTGAGCTGATTTCCAGGCAATGCCTGCGCCCATGCCCAGCACCAGCAGAAAGCCCAAGATGGTGACAACCAGGGTGACTGTGCTGGCGGTCTTATCAGAGCTTTGCGAGCTGTCCATGGCGTCCTGCACCCAGGACTCGAGCTCTTTCATTGGGCTGGTTTCACGTACCTGCCACTTGCTGGGATCGGCCTGCAGATAGGCAATCTGCAATTCGGCGACGGTGGAGGTGCCCGAATCCACCTGGCGGCGCTTATCGGCCAAAGGTATGGCGAATGTCCTCAGCCACTCCTTTTCCGTATCACGAATCTGTTCAAGCAGGGTCTTGGCGCGCGCGCTGTTGTCGCTCTTGGCATCGGCCAGGGCGCTGGCTTTGTCTTCGGCAGTGGCAATAAAGCCGTCGATGCGCTGTTCGTCTTCCTGCAGGGAATCAAACTCCTTGGTGTCGCCATTCAGGAGGAAGTTGCGCAGGCGCAGGCGGTTTTGCATCCGGATCTGCTCCAATTTAGACATGGCCTGCACCATCTCAACGGCTTTCTTAGCCGTGTCTCTGGCGGAATGTTCATGCAAGACGGCAAACGTGTTCACCAGAAACAGCACAAAGACCGTAATCAGGATGAGACCAAAGCCCCAGTACAGCTTTTTCCTAATGCTCATTGTCAAAGCCTCTTCACGCCAGCTTGCGGCGCGTCCTTATATCTGCAAGTTCCTATCGGCAATTCAGCACCAGTGAGTACTTTCGCCGAACAGGGAAATGCCTTGCTTAGACAAAAGCAAGGCCACTGCCATGCAGGGTGCAATTGTTACTTTCGGCACGTCCCGGGCTTACAACAGAATGAAAACAAACAGCATTGTTTCGAGCCGGAGGGCTGGAGAGCAGGCTTTTAAAAGGCAGGAAGGAAATGTTTGTCTCAGTGCAGGCAGTATTCGCCAGTTTATGTCTCAGGCTGAGACAAAAATGTGTCCTGAGAGTTTTATCTTAAGGTTCTAAGCACCTATTTGCATTGACTCAAAATGAGATTTCGGGGTACCTTCGGGCTTCCCCATGGAACTCTAAGACTGATCAATGAGGCCCCAAAGGAAAACCGGGCAGGCGCGTTCCCGAGTACAGACCAGCGCGGCCATCATGCAAAAGGTGCTGGAATCGGCTTCGCAGTTGCCCCCGTCCAGCGCCGGAAGCGCCGCCATTCGCAAGGCCGTTACCGATGCTGCTCTTGAAATCCTTGAGGCTGCTACTGCCGGAATTCTGGTCAAAGACGGCGAGATGTATGTCTTTGATACCTTCGTCGCCGACGAGAAGATTGAGAAGACGGCCTTGGCGTCCGAGCTAAAGTCACATGCCCGTGACGCCATTGAAAAAAGCGAAGCCCAGACCTTCACGCTCTCTGGCGATAAAAAGGCCGCAACTCACGCTCTTTTGCAGCCGCTGATTACCGCGCACTCGATTCTCGCGTTGCTGGTTCTAAGGAAGAAAGCCTTTACTGCGGCGGAGCTGTCTGCGTGTCGGCAATTTGGAAGTCTGTGTCGTCTGGCTCTGGAAAACGCTGAACTGGCCAGCCTGTCTTCCGCACAGCAGCAGCATCTGGATCAATTGCTGGAAATCTCCACGGAACTCGGCACTACCGCCCATCTTGATAGCTTTTTGAACAAATTCGTGGTGCGCGCCGCCGATTTTGTGGGTTTTCACCGGGTCTTCATCGCGGTGGCGGAAGGCGGGGAATGCCGGGTGCGCTGGGCCTCGGTGAGTGGTGTTGCCAGTTCATTGAATATCGAGATCTCTACGGCCAGCACCCGCCGCGTGCTGGAGACAAAAGAAGTCTACGTCACAGACGACATCGACCAGATCCCGGCGATCGATGAGAAGAGCCGCAATGTGCGCACAGCTTACCGCGTGCAGCAATATATTGGAGTGCCGCTCACCACCAGTGATGGACGCGTGCTCGGAATCCTGGGGCTGCTCGATAAAAAAGAACGAGGCCGCATCTCAGAGAGCGATGTTCATCGCGCGAAAGCTCTTGGCGCAGAGGTGGCAGTGGCTCTGGAGGCCGTGCAGAACCTGCATCTTTCCGAGCAGCATAGAAAACGCGCAGAAAGCCTGATGGAGATGGCGCTCGATCTGGGGTCGGCGCTGCGCCTGCCGGAATTTGTGGGAAATTTCACCAATCGCGTGGCCAACATGATGCAGGCCAACAGCGCCGTTCTCGCCTTGGCCCAGGGCAATAACGTGGAGACAGTCGGCTTCTCCGGAATCAAGCTGGAGCGCCAGATGCAGCGCAGCCTGAATGTGGCGCTCACAGAATTTGCGGTGAAGCATCCCGGTCTGAAGATTACCGGCAGCGGCGCGCAAGCCCTGGGCAGAAATATTGCCGATTCTATCGGCTGGCAGAATCTTACGCTGGTGCGGCTGGAGGGAGCTGAAGGTGACCTGCTCGGCATTCTTTGTCTGGCGGATATGAACAAGGAATTGCTGCCCAGCGATCTGAACTTGTTGCAGGCGCTGATCGGGCACGCCTCGGTGGCGCTCGAAAATGCGCGCCTCTTCAGCAGGATCAGCCAATCGAGCCGCCAGTGGGCAGATATCTTTGATTCCATTTCCGATTACATTGTGGTGCACGATGAGCAATGCCGCGTGTTGCGGGTGAATCGTTCGCTGGCTGATTTTATTGGCGTGACCCCGGCAGAGTTGATCGGCTTGAGCATGAGGTCGCTGATCTCGATTGCGGCCGACACCTCGCATCCCTGCCCCTTCTGCCACAACAATAATTCTGACGAGTACGGCAATCCTTCGCTGGAGCGCAACTATCTGGTATCGACTTCGCGCGTCCATGTGGCCCTGAATGAAGGCATGCAGACCGTGCACGTGATCAAAGACATCACGGACCGGCGCGAGGCAGAACGGCGCTATCGCGAGCTGTTCGACAATGTGCAGGAGGGCGTCTATTTCTCGTCGCCTGAAGGGCACTTCATTGAAGTGAATGACGCGTTGGTGCGCATGCTGGGCTTCGATAGCCGCGAAGAGCTGCTTAAAATCGATATTCCCAGCCAGTTATACGTCTCTCCAGAACAGCGCGAGCAGGTGCTGAGACCCATTCGCGAGCAGGGCTTTGTGAGAAATCTTGAACTTACCCTGCGCCGCCGCGATGGCAGCCTGATTCACGTGCTGGAAAATGCATTTGTGGTGCGCGACAGCCATGGCCAGGTGCTGCAATACCGGGGCGTGCTGCTCGATATCACCGAAACCAAAGCCTTCCAGGCGCAGTTGCAGCGCGAACGCGACTTCACCAGCAAGATTCTGAATAACACCCAGACCATGATCATGGTGGCGGATACCGCCGGACTCATCAGCTATGCTAACCGTCGCTGTTTTGAGGCTGGCGGGTTTGACCAGGAGACGCTGGTGGGGAACCGCCTCGACAGGATCATCGCGGTTTCTCATATGAATGAGTTCAGACAGGCGTTTGAGGCCAGCCTGCATGGCAAGCAGGTCGACAACCTGGAACTGATGATCATCCGAGGCAACGGCACGCCGGGAAAGTTCTCTGTGAACCTGAGTCCCATGCGTGATGAATCGGGCGATGCCACCAGCGTTGTGGTGCTGATGACCGATATCACCGATACGGCCATGATCCAGGCCAAGCTCATGCATACTGAGAAGATGGCCGCCGTCGGCCAACTGGTCTCGGGAGTGGCCCATGAAGTCAATAATCCTTTGACAGCCATTATGGGATTCTCTGATTTGCTCATGGAGAACCCTGAAGTCCCGGAAAGTGCGCGTAAAGACCTGCGCGTGATCCTGGAAGAAGCGCACCGTACGCGCGAGATCGTAAAAAATCTGCTGAGCTTTGCCCGGCAGCGGCCTCCACAACATCAGCCCTTGCAGATCAATACCATCCTGCATAAGACGGTGGCGCTTCGTTCGTATGATCTTTCCAATTGCGGCATTGAGGTCATCAAGAACTTCGACGAGCACATGCCCGATCTGGTAGGTGATGCGCACCAACTCCAGCAGGTGTTCCTTAACATCCTGAACAACGCTTTTGATGCGGTACGCGATGCCGGCAGGAAGGGACACATTGAGATCACTACGCGCCACGAATCAGGCTGGATAGAGATTCTGTTTCGCGACAACGGCGAGGGCATCAGCCATCCAGAGCGCATCTTTGATCCTTTCTTCACCACCAAGGAAGTCGGGAAGGGAACGGGCCTTGGCCTGAGCATCTGTTATGGAATTGTCCGCGAGCATGAAGGAGAGATTCTGTGCTCCAACAATAAAACCATGCCTGGCGCCACCTTTGTTGTCCGCCTGCCTGCGAAGGTCAAGACGGAGCACCGGATAGCTGCGGCAGCGGGGAGCAGAACGTGAGCAGCCCAGCCATGGAAAGATTGCCGTTGTTGCTGATTGAAGATGAGCGCGCCGTCATGGATTTCATCCGCATCGCGCTGGAGCGCAATGGGTATACCTGCAAGACCGCGAACTCGGCGATCGAGGGCATCAAGGTGCTCGAGTCAGATGAGTTTATCGGCGTGATCTCTGATATGCGCACACCGGGCGGCGCAACCGGCGCTGATGTTCACGCCTGGATTGTTAAAAATCGCCCTGAACTCAAAAACAAGGTGCTGTTCATTACCGGTGACACAGTCAATGAAGACACATTGAAGGCGTTGAATGCCACAGGAGCGCCATACATCGAGAAGCCATTTCGGGTGCAGGAACTGCTCAGCACCGTAGAAAAGATTTTTGGAAAGGCGCAATGACCGACGATCTCAGGGCACGCTTCCTCATTGTGGATGACCATCAGAGCATCCGCAAGCTCTGCATGACCGTGGGCGGTTCCCTCGGCTTTCATTGCATGGAAGCGGAGAGCGCCGAAGCCGCGCTGGCCTACCTGGAAACCGATTCGCCTGACATCATTTTGGCTGATCTCATGATGCCTCACATGACCGGCCTGGAATTCCTGCCGCGGGTGAAACAGATTCTGCCGCGAACAGAGATCGCCATCATGACCGGACACGGCTCCATCGAGACCGCGGTGCAGGCCATGAAGCTGGGCGCGTATGACTACATCACCAAACCCTTTCGTATTGAAGAGCTGCGGCTGCTGCTGCAACGCATGGAAGAAAAAGTAAAGCTGGTGGCCGAAAACCAGTTCCTGCGCGACCGCGTAAGCACGGAAATGGAACTGAACGGCATCATTGGTTCTTCGTCAAAGATTCAGGACGTATTGCGCATGGTGGCCCGGTTGAAAGACACTCGCACCCCGGTCTTGATTACAGGTGAGAGCGGAACCGGCAAAGAGCTTGTAGCCCGCGCCATTCATTATCGCGGATTATTTGCCAAGCGTCCGTTTGTGGCGGTGGATTGCGGCGCGCTGGTTCCTACACTGATCGAAAGCGAATTGTTCGGCTATGAGAAAGGCGCATTTACCGGAGCGCATAAATCCAAAGAAGGGCTTTTCCAGACGGCCAGTGGTGGCGCGATCTTTCTCGATGAAATCGGCGAGTTGCCTCTGGAGATGCAGGCCAAGCTGCTGCGCGTGCTGCAGGAGAAAGAAGTAAGGCCGGTGGGCAGCAATCAGAAGGTGAAGGTAGATGTCCGCGTGATTGCCGCTACCAACCGCGACCTGGAGACCGCCTACAAAGAAGGTACGTTCCGCAAAGACCTTTATTTCCGCCTGAACGTAGTCACGCTGCATCTGCCGACGTTGCGCGAACGCAAGTCTGACCTTCCCACGCTCGTCCATTATTTCCTCGATAAGCTCGCTCCCGGACGCATGATTACTATCTCTTCAGCAGCCATGAAGTGCATGTTGCAATACGATTGGCCGGGCAACGTGCGGGAACTGGAAAATGCTGTGGAACGCGCCGTCGCCCTGGGGAGCCAGGACATCCTGGAAGAACACGATCTCCCCCCTGCCGTGCGCGAGGGACAGGAAGCGCAGCCCGAAACCGAGACGGTAGCGGCGCCAGCCAAGCCCGCCGCTTCTGATACCGATCTGGAAGAGCTGGAGCGGGTGACGATCCAGCGTGTCTTCGAGCAGGTGAATGGCGATAAAGTCCGCGCCGGAAAAATGCTGGGCATCAGCCGGGCCACGCTCTATAGAAAACTCAAACGCTACAACATAGGGATGAGTAAAGGCGCGTCGGCATAATCAAACGCCAAGCATGCCGCGAATCGGGCAAGTGACTCACCACCCAATGGATTGGGCTAATTCGCCTACAGATTCATATCTGGCCAACAATAACGGCCGCGCATGACCGTTGGTACCTGCGAGACATTGCACATTTGTGACTTTTGATCCCCTCCCATTGCATCCAATTCCATCATATATACTGAACTTTCCTTCTGGCCGGGAAACAACAGGAGGCTTTCCAACCATGCCATTTGATCTGAAGCAGTTTGCCCGTGTGCTGACTGCCTGTGCGTTGATCACCTTTTTCTTTCTGCCTACTGAGGGCATTGCCCAATCCCACGTTGTAAATCCTGCCGATCTGCAGAAAGAAATCGTAAAGAGCACCGAGGTGCGGCAGCACAATATCCAAACTGTGCAGCAGTTCCTCTCCTCGCCTATGGCGGAAAAAGCGATGAAATCCGCCAAAGTAGACCCGGTGCAGGTCAAGAATGCGGTTTCATCCTTGAGCGATGAAGATCTGGCCCAGATGGCCAGCCGCGCCGACAAGGCGCAGGCTGACTTTGCCGCCGGACGCCTGAGCGACCGGGACCTGATCTGGATCATTGTCGCTGTCGTCGCGTTGATCCTGATTATCGTAGCTGTTCGTTAGAAGTTCTATGAGCCGCTTTTTCCTGAAGAGACTCGCAGCCCTGCTGTGTCTCTCCGGATTGCTGTTTGCCGCCGGTCCTCCGGGAGTATGGCTTGACGTTCCATTCGTCAAGCAGCCGAAGGAGGGCTGCGGCGCGGCCAGCATTGCCATGGTCATGCAGTACTGGTCACAGCAGCAGAAGATGAATGCCCCGGTGGCCGATGTTTCGCAGATTCAGCAGGAACTCCATTCTTTGGAAGGCCATGGCATCTATGCTTCTGATGTGGGCCGCTACTTTCAGGAGCATGGTTTTCGGGTGGTAATGCAGGGGCCGGAAAACTGGGACAACCTGCGCATGCACCTGGAGAAAGGGCGTCCTCTGATCGTGGCCTTGAAACCTGCGGATGGCAATTGGCTGCACTACGTTGTCGTCGTGGGCATGGATTGGGAGCAGAACATCGTCATGCTCAATGATCCCGCACAACGCAAACTGCTGAAGCAGGATCGTGCCGGTTTTGAGAAAGAATGGAGAGGCGTTAATCATTGGACTCTGCTGGCCCTGCCTTCACCACCTGCCCCTTGATCCGCAAAATCATTTTTGCGATAGCTATCTTCATTTTCTTCGGTACCAGCTTCTCTTTTTGCTGTCAGCAACCAGACTTCGAACAGCTTGCCGCCCAAGAGCGTTGGCAGGAAATCGTCCGGCTGGCTGAGGGCGCTCCCCATCGTCCTGCAGAAATGGATTATTACTACGGGCTGGCCCTGGCTCACCTTGAACGCTGGAATCAAGCCCATAAAGCTTTACTTGAAGGAAGCCGCAAAACTCCCGGTGATAAGCGCTTTCCTGTAGAACTGGCCGGGGTGGATTTCAAGCAGAAGAAATACTCCGAAGCGCAGGCTCACCTAAGGCGCGCCTTGCAGCTTGATTCCAAGGACACTTATGCCAATGATTTCATGGCCACACTCTATTTCCTTCAAGGGAATCTTGAAGCAGCGGTGAAGTATTGGAATCGGGTAAACAAGCCGCAAATCGATCAGGCACGGAACGAGCCTGCTCTGCATGTGAATCCGGTGCTGCTGGATCATGCGCTGGCCTTTTCTCCAGCCAGTCTGCTCATCTACCGGGACCTGCTCACGAGCGAAAGCCGCGTTGAAGGGCTGGAGATTTTTCCCACCTATCATTTCGATCTGCAGGCCCATGCTGACGGCAAATTCGACATGGTGTTGCGGGCCAGTGAACGCAACGGCATGGGCAGCAGCAAGCTGGAGAAAGCCCTGATCCTGCTTCGCGGGCTCCCGTTCCAGGAGATTGATCCGGAGTACTTCAACATCGAGGGACAGGCGATCAACGTTGTTTCTCAGTTCCGGTGGGATTCCGAGAAGCAGCGAGCGCTGGTGTCTCTCTCCGGTCCCTGGCGCCGCAATCCCAAGTGGCGCTACCGGCTTTCGGCTGATTTGCGCAATGAGAACTGGGACGTAAGAGATTCCTTTTCAGGTTTCGCGCCGGTGAAAGCCACGTTCAATCTGCGGCGTGAAGCTGGAACTGTAGAACTCACGCGCTTCTTTGGCCAGCACCATAGCTGGACCGTCGGCATGCAGGCGTCACATCGCGATTATCGCAATGTAATTGCAGGAACCGCCTTGCAGCCGCAACTGCTGGCCGGCGGCTATGAGCTGAAGCAGTCGGCACAGTTGGATTATGAACTGTGGCGCATTCCGGAAAGACGCTTCACGCTGGAAAGCTGCGCTTCATCGCAGCTTGCCCGCATTTGGTCTGGGCTTTCCCAATCCTTTGCCAAATTGCAGGCCTGCCTCGACTCGAGCTGGTTCCCACAGGCTCAAGACGACGACTTAAAGACAGTGTGGAGCCTGCGGACAGGGAAGACCTTCGGCGATCTGCCCTTCGACGAACTCACCATGCTGGGCCTGGAGCGTGACAACGATCTCTGGCTGCGTGCCCACATCGGCACCCGCAACGGACGCAAAGGCAGCGCCCCGCTGGGACGCAATTATTTCCTCTCCAATTGGGAGACTGACAAGAACGTCTACCGCAACGGCTTGATCACTTTTAAGCTCTCTCCTTTTGTGGATACTGGCAGAATCACCGATCCATCGCCAGCGCTTGGCTCAGGAAAGTGGCTGTGGGATACGGGTGTTCAGGGAAAAGTCTCGGTCCTGGGCGTAGGAGTGGCGGTGATCTATGGCAAAGACCTTCGCTCCGGCAGAAATGCCTTCTACGTGGCACTCAGCCCATCAGCATCTTCGCGCCTCCCGGCAAAATAAGCCGCGAATCAAGTGATTTCGCAAATAATTGTCATTGAAAGAAAAAGGCCCATCTTTTTCGTAAGAGAATCAGCGGAAGATCTCAGAGTCGTATGTCAAATTAGCTTGACATAATGACAAGTATGCTATACGCTCAAGGGCATGATTAATACACCGACCTGCACTTGGCATTCCCGGTTTACCCGTCCCGTGTTTCTCTGGGCGCTGTGCGCAGTGCTCACCGAGATCGCTGTGCAGTCGCTGGGGAAGATCCCGACGTGGTCGGTTCCTCCCTGGGTAACGCTCTTACCCGTGATACCGGCAATTTGCTTTGTCGTGGCGCTGTTCCGCTCCGTGCAGAAAATGGATGAGCTGCAAAAACGCATCTGTCTTGAATCAGTCTTCATTGCTTTCATGCTCACCCTGGTTCTCGCCTTCGTAGTGGCCGGCCTCGATCAGGCAGGAATTTACCACGCTAAATCTGATGTCCTGGGAACCCCAATGATGGGTCTGTGGGCCAGTACCTACATCATTTCAGCATGGAGGTACCGATGAACGCTCAATTTAAAGAACAGCAGTGCAACGTTGCCGGGCTCGCGCTTTCCTGGCTAGGCTACGCTGCCGGTTTGGGATATTTCAGTTATCAACACCAGTGGGTTGCTGCCCTGCTGTGGATGGTGGGCGTGTTGTGCCTGCGTTGGGCGTTGTTTCGTTTCTTCCCCCTCATCTCTCGCTTTCTCGGTTATGGACGGATCGTTGAAAAGTTCGCCCCGATTTGCCCGCCGCATGCCAATCCTCGCGGCGCTCCCGTTGCCGTGAACTTTTACAGCTTCTTCAGTTGCCCGTTCTGTCCCATCGTGCTTGCCCGCCTGCACGCATTGCAAAAGCAGATGGGCTTTACCTTGAACACGTTTGACGTAACTCTCAACCCACGGATGCTCCTGACGAAAGGGATCAGATCAGTCCCGGTTGTGGAAGTGAGCGGCCATCAATTGGTGGGTAATTCCACGACCGAGCAGTTGGCCGGGCTGATCGCACTTGGTCAGCTTCCGGAACTGTCACAGGCGAGCTAGCTGAGAGATGAAGAACCGTCTTCGCGTCCTCCGTGCCGAGCGTAACTGGTCTCAGGCAGACCTCGCTTCGCGCCTCAGGGTGTCGCGGCAAACCGTGAACTCCATTGAGAACGGGAAGTACGATCCCAGCCTGCCGCTGGCCTTCGATATTTCGCGACTTTTCAACCAGCCAATTGACGCCATCTTTCAGCCCGAACCGGAGCCGCCCGGCAAGCACTCCTCGAATGCTCTTTCTGCTCGAGAAAAGTAAATTTCTGCTACCGCTCGGGATTGCACCCGGAATGACGGACAAACCTTGAAGCTGACTGAAGCAAGCCGACTTATCGGTACTGATTTCCCAAGTATCCATTTTCGGCACCTTTCGCTGACAGGGCACAAACAAGCGCGCTAACGCTACCGCCTTACACGCGAGCGATTCTGACTGGGTTGGACAACAGCGGAAGGACTAGCTCTATAGTCGGCTCACAATTCTTCCTTGCTTGGAGCCTGGAATTTTCATTCATGTGCCGCCTCGCTAACCTCCTTCAGGTGCATTAGCGTCGGCGAGGAAGTCCCTTTGCCGGGGCCTCGGCTCCAGGTGGTTCACGGAACGGTTCCACAGAAATGCGCTCGTAAGACACTTCCAGCACGGTCAGGTATTCTGTACCGCCCGGCAATTGAAGGACTACGCTGTCACCCGCTGCTGACTTCATCAACGCGCGCCCCAAAGGTGACACCCAACTGATGTGGTTGCGGTTGAGATCGATCTCGTCGGTGCCCACGATGCTCACCACTCGCTCCACTCCCGCGGCATTGGCATAGCGCACGGTCGCTCCGAAGAATGCCCTCGTCGCCGCCTGCCCCGCTCTCGGAGCTTCCGGGTCCACCACTTCCGCGGCTTCGATTCGCTTGGTGAGAAAGCGAATCCGCGCATCGATCTGCCGCAGCCGCCGCTTGCCGTACTGATAGTCGGCGTTTTCACTGCGATCGCCGTTGCTGGCAGCCCACGCCACCACCTCCGTCACGGCCGGGCGTTCCCTGGTGAGCAGAAACCGGTGCTCATCTTTGAGGCGCTGCAACCCGCTCGGCGTTATGTAGTTCTTGGCTCGCGTCGCGGGCTCATCCCGTTTTGGTTCTCTCGTAAACCCTTTGCGCATCTCGTAGTTCTTCCAGGGCGAATCCAATGGGTGCCCCCAATGACGCGGATGAACGCCGATAGAAAACACTGT
>QHVI01000197.1 GCA_003223515.1 Candidatus Angelobacter sp. Gp1-AA117 | reverse complement strand
CAATTACACAGCAGACCGTAGCCGTCTCGCTGGATGTTGAAGCTACACGCAGGTTGTTGCAGGAAGTGCCCAACGTCTATCACACACAGGTCAATGATGCTCTGCTGGCGGCGCTCGGACGCGCTTGCGGCGAGTGGAGCAGCAGCGAGCACGTGGTGGTTGATCTGGAAGGACACGGGCGCGAAGAACTCTTTCCGGGGCTCGACACCTCGCGCACTGTGGGATGGTTCACAACTATCTACCCGGTACTGCTGGAACGCGGACCGGCGCAGCGCTGGGATTCCGGTGCATTGCTGAAGACCACCAAAGAGCAGCTACGAACCATTCCCAACCGCGGCTTTGGCTATGGTGTTCTGCGCCACATTGCTCAGGACGATCAAGTCCGCAAGCAGATGCAGGAGATACCGCAGTCGGATCTGCTCTTTAACTACCTTGGCCAGATCGACCAGGTATTCCAAGGCTCGGAACTGTTCGGCCCCGCGCGCGAGAACTCCGGCAGGGTCACCGCGCATGAAAACCGCAGGCTCTACATTCTGGAGGTCAACGCTCTTGTCGCTGAAGGGCGGCTGCAGATTGCATGGAACTACAGCACCAAACTGCATCGTCGTGAGACCATTGAGCGGGTCGCGCAGCGTTACCTTGAGTGCCTGCAGGAAATCATCGCTCATTGCGAGCGTGCGGAGGCCGGTGGTCACACGCCTTCAGACTTCCCGCTTGCCGATCTCACCCAGGAGCAGGTGGATCGCTGGATTGAGAAGGGAAGCGACATCACCGATGTCTATGCCTTAACTCCAATGCAGGAAGGCATGCTGTTCCACTCTTTATATGAGCCGGGCTCGTCACTCTATTTCACCCAACTGGGCTGCCGCATCCAGGGGCCGCTGGATGCGGTTGCATTCCGGAAAGCATGGGAGGAAGTGGTGCAGCGTCATTCCGTGCTGCGCACTTCATTCATATGGGAAGACCTCAAGGCTCCGGTGCAGGTGGTGCACAATCATGCGGAATTGCCGTGGCAGGAAGAAGACTGGCGCGGGTCAAGCCGTGAAGAACAGAAGAGAAAATGGAATGAATTGCTGCGGCAGCAGCGTGATCGTGGCCTTGATCTGCAGCGTGCTCCACTGATGAGGCTGGCTCTGGTCAGGATTGGTGATGAGAGCAGCTATTTCGTATGGGGATTCGGCCATATTCTCATGGACGGCTGGTGCTTGAGCATCGTTATGGGCGAGGTCTTCCGCTTGTATGAGGCCTATCGCATGGGGCAGAAGCCGGATCTCCGGCGGCCGCCGCTGTTCCGCGACTACATTGCATGGCTGCGCGGGCAGGATGAGAAAAAAGCCGAAGCCTTCTGGCGCAGCGAGCTGCAGGGATTCAAAGCTCCAACCAGGCTGCGCATCGAGCGCGAGCGCCGTGCGGGCGAGAACGGACATGAAGGGCATAAACTCATTCGGCAGTTGCTGAGCCGGGAAGCAACCGCCAGGCTTGAAGAACTGGCGCGCACGCACCAGGTCACGCTCAACGCCGTGGCTCAGGGAGCATGGGGAATTCTGCTGAGCCGCTACAACGGGGACCGTGATGTGGTTTTCGGAGCCACCGTTGCCGGACGTTCGGCTGGCGTTCCCGGCATTGAGGGCATCGTGGGTCTCTTCATCAATACCCTGCCGGTACGGGCGCAGCTTCGGGATGACGAGAGCGTAATCGATTACCTCAAGCGTCTGCAGCAGCGGCAGGTCGAGGCACGCGATTTTGAATACACTCCGCTGGTCAAAGTGCAGGGCTGGAGTGAGGTGCCTGCGGCAACACCGCTATTCGAGAGCATCCTGGTATTCGAAAACTATCCAGTCGATGCGGCGCTTCAGCAGCAGATTGGGGCGACGATGAAGATGGATGATGTGCAGGTCTTCAACGTAACCAATTACCCGCTCTCGTTGCGAGTGACTCCAGCCAAAGAGATGGCAATTGACCTTACGTACCGCAGGCAGATTTATGACGACAAAACTGCGGAGCGGCTGCTGGGCCATCTGATCGCCTTGCTGGAACAGATAGGAGCGGAGCCGCAGCGGCCTGCAGGACAGATTTCGCTTCTCATGCAGGACCAGTATCGTCAGATGCTGGACGATTGGAATGAAGAAGAAGATTTAGTAGAGACGTAGCACGCTGCGCCTCACAGGTGATTATATGGAGCGCAGCCGCCCTCGGCTGCGTGGAAGAATTCCCGGATTTGCGAGGATAGGAATACAAAAAGGTACCCAGCTTTGGCCACCACGAAACAGTTGACCGAGTTTGCTCCAGGCCTGACCGGCTTGCTTTGTCGGCGGGCCGGGGAAGAGCCAAACCGGGAAATATTCAGGTTTCTCTCTGGTGATGATGATTTGTCTATCATCACCTGCCGGGAACTCGACCTGCGGGCGCGCAGCCTGGCGGTATTGCTGCGCCAGCATGCCCCTGCGGGTCAGCGTGTCCTGGTGCTTTATCCTCCCGGCCTTGATTACATTGTCAGCTTCTTCGGGTGTCTGTATGCCGGTCTGATTGCGGTGCCGTCGTATCCTCCGGCGCGCAGCGTAACCGACATTCGCCGCAGCAGCGTCTGGACTATTGCCGCCGATGCTCGTCCCGCCATCGTCCTGACCACACAAAAAATTCTGCAGAGGCTGGAACCGGTACGCGATCAATTCAGCCAGGACGCAATCTGGCTTACGCCTGATCTAAGCGACGTGACAGGCCACGAAGACTGGCATCCTTTGGAGAACGGAGCAGACTCGCTCGCCTACCTGCAATACACCTCCGGTTCCACCACCCGGCCGCGTGGTGTAATGGTGAGCCACTCCAATCTCATTCATAACGCCTCGCACATTCACTCTGCTTTTGGACTTTCAGCAGACCTTACGGGAGTCTTCTGGCTGCCGCCTTACCATGACATGGGGCTGATCGGCGGCATTCTCCAACCGATCTTCAGCGGTTTTACCTCGATACTGATGTCGCCGGGCGCGTTCATTCAGAGACCCATGCTTTGGCTGGAGACCATCTCCCGCTATCGCGCGGCCGTGAGTGGTGGACCGAATTTTGCTTACGATCTGTGCGTGCGCCGTTTCAATGCGAATGAGGCTCACAATCTGGACCTCAGTTGCTGGCAGGTAGCATTCAATGGTGCTGAGCCTGTGCGCGCCCAGACCCTGCGCCGGTTTGCTGCTTCTTTTGCTCCTTACGGGTTCCGCAAAACCGCTTTCCAGCCCTGCTATGGCTTGGCTGAAGCCACGCTGCTGGTTTCCGCTGCGGGCAAAACCGGCGAGCCAGTTACCGTTTCTCTTGATCTCGACGCCTTGGGACAGGACACGGTGAAGGAATCGGCAGCAGAATCGGGCTCTTCAGAATTTGTGAGCTGTGGCCCATCAGAAACCGAGGTTGAAATCGTCAAGCCCGGTTCTTCTGTCCGATGTGCTGCTGAGGAAATAGGTGAGATTCTGGTCTCTGGCCGCGGCGTGACCCGGGGATACTGGGAAAAGCCTGAAGAGACCGAGCGGGTCTTTCAGGCGCGTGTTGAGGGAGTACCCTCTCCGTTTTTGCGCACCGGCGATCTTGGTTTCGTCCGGCACGGTGAGTTGTTCATTACCGGACGCTTGAAAGACCTCATCATTATTCGCGGACGCAACTATTATCCCGCGGATATCGAAGAGACTGTTCGCGCCTCTATGCCGGCCTTTGCAGATAAAAGCTGTGCCGCCTTATCACTGGAATTGAACGGCGAATCCCATTTACTGGTGTTGCAGGAAGGCCCACGCAAGCCGGAGGTCGATTCGCAGCAAGCTTTCTCGGCCATTCGCCAGGCAGTGGCTTCGACTTATCAGCTTCAGGTTCATACCGTTGCTCTTGTATCTCAATTCGCTCTTCCCAAGACGACCAGCGGAAAGATTCAGCGCAGCCTCTGCCTGAAACTCTTTCAGGAAGGCGCGCTGCCGGTCATCGCCTCCAGCACGCTCGAAGGCGTAGAGGAAGAATTGCAGTTCACCGCGCTGCGCGTTGTCGCCCAGCCGGGAAGCCAGAGCGAGTTTGTTCAATACCTCACTGATCTGCTGGCGCGCAAGCTGGGCATTGCAGGATCATTGATTGATCCGGCCAGGCCGCTGGAAACTTTGGGACTCGATTCTTTGCTTTCCGTGCAGATCGCCATGGAGGTTGAAGGCCGCTTTGGTGTGGTGCTGCCTGCCGCTACCTTCCTCGACACTTTGAGCATTGAAGATGTGGCCTCGCGCCTGTCTTCAGCCCGCAGCACCCAGGCGGAAGAAACGGTTGCGATTTGTGATAGCGATGAATTCCCGCTCTCGCAGGGTCAGCAGGCGCTGTGGTTCCTGCAGCAGTTAGCTCCCAATTCATCTGCTTATAACATTGCCCGTGCATTCCGGCTGGAAGGGCAGAAGCTCTCAGAAATTCTGGCTGCCGCGCTGGCGAAGGTGGTAAAGCGGCATCCTTCGTTGCGGGCGCGCTTCAGCGCAGGCCCGAACGGGCCGGTTCAGAAGTTTTCTTCTTCCGCGCCACTCGACTTCGAAGTGCTGAATGGCAGAGCGTGGGATGAACATCATCTAGCGAAGGAACTGGAGACCCGCGCAGAACGTCCTTTTGCCTTGGAGTCAGATGCTCCGCTGCGCGTTACCTGGATCGAGACCTCAGACATCTCCGGTGTGCTGTTGCTGGTGGTGCATCACATTGTTGCCGACAGGTGGTCTTTTGACATTCTGCTGGAGGAAGTGGCCGCGTTCTGCAACCAGCATGGCAGATCCTCTGCGCTGCCTGCCCCCGGAAGGATCACTTCTTATCTCGATTGGCAGAGAAGATTTCTGGAAAGCGCGGAAAGCGTACAGGTCAAAGCCTACTGGGAACAGAAGCTGGGCGGTGAATTGCCGGTGCTCAATCTGGCTTCTGGACAGCGTCCACGCACCCAGACATTCAATGGCACAAGGCTTTTGGTCAACTTCAGGCCGGAGACTGCGCAGGCGGTCGCCGGGCTTGCCAGAAAAGAGAACACCACGCTGTTTGTTCTGCTGCTGGCCGCTTTTGATGCCTTGCTTTACCGCTACAGTGGCAAGACCGATCTTCCCGTCGGCATACCGGTAGCCGGACGCAGCCGCGCTGCTCATGCCCGGGTGGTTGGATACCTGGTGAATCCCGTCGTGATTCGCGCCGACATGGTGGCAGCTCCTGCTTTCCGCGACCTGTACCGTCAGATTCGCAGGCTGGTGATTGAAGGAGTAAATCATTCAGACTATCCCTTCCCTTTGCTGGCGCAGCACTTGCAGCCGGAGCGCGACCCGAGTTATCCGCCGTTGTTTCAAATTTGTTTTTATACGGAAAGCAGCGGCAATTTTCGCGAAGTATTTCATGCGGCTGGAATCAGTGCTGATCCGGTTGAGATCAACTCCTATCCTGCGCAGTTTGACCTGAGCCTGCGCGTAGAAGAGAACGGCGGCACTCCTCTGACTGCTGCCTTTGATTACAACACTGACCTGTTCGGTGAAGCAGCCATGCAGAGAATGGCCTGTCACTTTGACGTCCTGCTGCAAGACCTGCTTACGCATCCGCAAATCAATCTTTCCCAGGCCGCTCTCCTCTCCCAGGCAGAGAAGACGCAACTTTTGGAAGATTGGTCAGGTGGAGCTTTTGAAGGCTCTGACTCGTGCGTGCATCAGCTTGTGGAAGCCCAGGTTGAACGCTCACCTGATCACCAGGCGATCATCTGCGGTGAAGAGCGAATCACGTATCGTGAACTGAATCGCCGCGCAAACTGCCTGGCGTGGGATTTGGCTGCCGCTGGCGCTGGCCCGGAAATACCGATAGCGGTCTGCCTGGAGCGCTCCACCGATCTGATTGTCTCGCTCCTGGCTGTATTGAAGAGTGGAGCAGCCTACGTCCCTCTTGATCCAGGATACCCACCGGAATTCCTCTCTCAAGTTTTGCGTGAATCCCGGGCCCATTTCCTGCTCACCCAGGAAATTCTGCGTGACCGCCTGCCCGCTGGGAATGCGAAAGTTATTTGCATCGAGAGCTGCGATTTTCACAAAGATGCGCCGCCGCTGAAAACGGCGGTTCTGCCGGAAAACCTGGCGTACATTATCTATACCTCCGGTTCCACCGGCACTCCCAAGGGTGTAGCCATTGAGCACCGCAACTGCGTTGCCTTCCTGAAATGCGCGCGGGAAGTCTTCCCGCTGACTCCAGATGACGTGGTGCTCGCCGCCACCTCGATATGCTTTGACATCTCCATCATCGAGATGTTCCTCACCCTTACTTCCGGCGCAAAGATGGCGATTGCTTTCAACGTGCTGGAACTGCCCACCCTGCCTGCGCGTGAAGAAGTAACACTCATCGATACGGTTCCGTCGGGCATGGCGCAGCTTCTTTCTTACGGGCCGCTGCCATCGCGGGTTTCTACCGTGAGCCTCGGTGGAGAAGCATTAAGCTCTGAGCTGGTCAAGCAAGCCTATGCGAATGGCGTGAAGAGCGTCGTCAATATCTATGGCCCGACCGAGGACACAACCTTCTCCACGCATGAATGCGTGCCGCCTGCGGAGATCGGTGAGCCGACTATTGGCCGTCCATTGCGCGGCAAGCATACCTACATTCTCGATGCTTCCATGAATCTTTGTCCGGTGGGCGTTGTCGGCGAAGTCTATGTCGGTGGGACAGGCGTGGTGCGCTGCTATGCCGGTCAGCCGGTGCTCACGGCGGAAAGATTCGTGCCGCATCCGTTTGCGCAAACTCCGGGACAACGTTTGTACCGAGTGGGTGATCTTGGCCGCTGGCGCGAAGATGGCCGGCTTGAATACCTGGGGCGCGTTGATTTCCAGGTGAAGGTGCGCGGCTTCCGCATCGAGTTGGGCAATCTTGAAGCGACATTGCGGGCACATCCGGCAGTACGCCAGGCAGTAGTGGTTGTTCATCAGCGCAAGGGTGCGGAAAAACATCTGGTTGCTTACGTAGTATTGATGGGTAGAGTCTCCGCACAGGAACTGCGCGCCTTCATGCGCGAGCACCTGCCGGAATACATGGTTCCCAGCCGCGTTCTCGAGCTTGATGCGCTTCCTCTCAGTCCTAACGGAAAGATCAACCGCAAGGCGCTGCCTGACCCGGATAGCCTGGCCCATGAGGATGAAGGTGCCGCGCCTGTCCATAGTGCAACCGAGCAGGCCGTGGCCGCCGTCTGGGCCGAGATACTCGGCGTGGAAGTAACGGACCGCCAGGCGAACTTCTTCGAGATAGGCGGACACTCGCTGCTGGCCACGCAGGCGGTTTCGCGTGTCCGCCAGTTATTTGCCGTCGATCTGCCGCTGCAGACTTTGTTTGAAGAGCCAACCGTCGCCGGTCTGAGCGCTTACATCGACAGAATGCGCTCGCAATCGCGCGGACAGGCGGGCTTGGCTCTGACTGCGCGCAAGCGGCCGGAAAAAATTCCTTTATCTCATGCGCAGCAGAGGCTCTGGTTCCTGGAGCAGATGCATCCCGGCGATCCTACCTATGTGATTGCATCGGGCATGTGGATGCACGGGCCGCTCGACATCGCCGCCTTGAAAGCCGGCCTCAACAGCGTACTGGAGCGTCATGAAGTCCTGCGTACGCGCATGGAGATACAGGACGGCGTTCCTTACCAGATCATCTCCGCTTCTGAGGACGTGGAGTTTCCGGTCACCGATCTGACCACGCTGGTAAAAGAAGAGCAGCAGTGTGTGGTACAGCGGGAGTTGCAGCATATCGCCGATCCGGCATTCGATCTGGCGCGCGGTCCGCTGGTTCGCGCACATCTCTGGAAGCTGGGCGCGCAGGAAAACTGTCTGGGCTTGGCCATTCACCACATCGTGGCTGATGGCTGGTCGATGGGGCTGCTATTGCGCGAACTCAGGGAATTGTACGAAGCGCATGTTACTGGCCGGCAGCCAAACCTGCATCCACTGGCCGTTCAGTATGCAGACTATGCGGTCTGGCAGCGGGAATGGCTGCAGATTCAGGAGCTGGACCGGCAACTCGAATACTGGCGCGCGCAACTGCAGGACATCACTGCATTACGGCTGCCGCAGGACCGTCCTCATCCGCCCATGCGCACCGGGCATGGTTCCACTTACAGATGGAAGCTTTCCCCCGCGCTGGTGGAAGACCTCAGGGCATTGGGCCGCAAGCAGGGCGTCACGCTATTCATGACCATGCTTGGCGCGCTGCAGATGTTGCTGGCCCGCTATAACGGCAATGGCGACATCGCTACCGGTTCGGTGATTGCCAACCGCAACCGCCAGGAGATCGAAGACCTCATCGGCTTTTTCGTAAACACGGTAGTGCTGCGCACTCAGGTGCAAAGCTGGCAGCGGTTTGAAGAATTGCTCGTGCAGGCAAGAAAAGTATGTCTTGAAGCTTACGCGCACCAGGACCTGCCCTTTGAAAAACTGGTTGAGGCGTTGCAACCGGAGCGCGACCTGGGCCGCCAGCCCTTCTTCCAGGCGCTGCTGGCCCTGCAGAATGCGCCGCTGCCGGAAATGGAGATGGGCGGCGTAAGGCTTGAGCCGGTGCCCATCGAGAGTTCGCACTCCCGTTTCGATCTCACCTTCATAGTGGAATCCTTCGACAAAACCTGGACGGTGGTCACCGAATACAACACCGATATTTTCGAACAGGCGACCATCGAGCGCATCTGCCGCCATTATCACTCTCTCCTGCAGCAGGTGGCCGCGCTTCCCCAGGGAAGAATTTCAGAATTTGAAATTCTCGATGAAAACGAGCGCCGGCAACTGCTGGCGTGGAGCGGTGGGGAGCAGTTCCGCGAGGGCTTGTACCTGCATGGATTATTTGAGCGGCAGGCAGACGGGGCTGTCTACATGCCGCTGGAGCCGCGCTATCCGGCGGACCGCATTAGTTACATGGTCCAGGATGCGCAGGCACGTATCGTCCTGATTCAGAGTTCGCTGAAAGATCGCCTGAACGGAACGGCGGTGAAAGTCCTGGTGATGGAGGAATTCACCGAGGTGGCGCATCAGCCTGAAACCAATCCGCCGGTTGCAGCCGATCCTGAGAACACCGCCTACATTATTTATACCTCTGGTTCCACCGGCAGGCCCAAAGGCGTGGGTGTCTCTCATCGCAGCGTGTGCCCGCTCATTGAATGGGGGCATGAGCATGTCCGGTTGAATTCTGGCGACCGGGTGCTTCAATACCTGGCCTTTGGTTTTGACTGGTGGATGTGGGAAGTCATGCTCACGCTCACCTCCGGCGCTGCGCTCTACCTCATGCCGGAGAAGTCACATGTGCAGACCGAGCGGCTGATACAGGAAAACCGCATCACTGTTCTCCATGCCACTCCCACCGAGGTGGAGATACTGGCCGCCAATGGTTTTGTTTTTGATTCGCTGCGCATGGTCTTTGTCGGCGGCGAGAAATCTGACTGGCATACGCTTGCCTGTATCGGCAAACTCGCGGGCTCGAACGCCTGTGCCGTAAATATGTACGGCCCCACCGAAGCGGCTATCGCTACCCTCGGCGACATCTTTGATCCGCGTGATGCAGAGACGCATGATCCCCATGAGAATCTGCCCATTGGCTTACCTCTCGCGAATACCACTTGTTACATTCTTGATGCAGACCTGAATCTGTGTGCCCAAGGTGTTGTCGGAGAGCTGTACGTCGGCGGGGTGGAACTGGCGCGTGGTTACATTGGCCAGCCGATGTTAACCGCCGAACGCTTCATTCCCGATGCGTTTGGAAAGATGGAAGGCGGCAGGCTCTACCAGACCGGCGATCTTACCCGCTGGCGTCCGGATGGCAGGCTCGACTACCTGGGCCGCGCTGACCATCAGGTGAAGATTCGCGGCTTTCGCATTGAACTCGGTGAAATCGAATCCGTTCTTCGCAGTCATCCCGGCGTGCACGAGGCAGTCGTCGTGATCAGGCAGTGGGAGAACGGTGCCAAGAACCTTCTGGCCTACGTAGTCGGCGAGAAAATTCCCGGACAGGATCTTCGTTCCTTCCTGCGTGACCGTCTGCCGGAATACATGATTCCTTCCCAGATCATGCAGTTGGAGTCGATGCCGCTGAATGCCCATGGCAAAATCAATCGCAAGGCGCTGCCGGAACCCGAAAGCTTTGATGAAGGCCGCCAGGGTGCTGCCCCGCCGCGCGCCGGCACTGAGGAAGTGTTGGCGACTCTCTGGGCTGCGGTGCTGGGCCATGAGGTGCTCGACCGCGAAACCAACTTCTTCGAATTAGGCGGACACTCATTGCTGGCTACCCAGGTGATGTCGCGCATCCGCCAGATATTCGGCGTTGAACTGCCGTTGCGGACTTTCTTTGAAGAGCCCACACTCGCTCAACTAGGCGCGCGCATTGAGCGTGTGCGCCAACAGGGCAGGGAAGTAAACGTTCCCAGGCTTATCGCTGGAAGCCGCCCGCCGGTCATTCCTCTTTCCCACGCGCAGCAGAGGCTATGGTTCCTGGAGCAGATTGAGCCGGGCGGGCCAGTCTATGTGGTTGTGGCTGCAGTGCGGCTGGCAGGCCACCTGGAGGTGGAAGCGCTCCGGCACGCATTCAATCAGGTAATAGAGCGCCACGAAGTATTGCGCACGCAGATTGTGATGAAAGACGAAGCGCCTGTTCAGGAAATTCTTGAGCGCGTCGAATTGCAGCTTGAAGAGATAGACCTGAACCATGTGGAACCGGGTAAACGCGCGGAAGAGGCCCAGCTTCAGTTGAGGCAGATGTCTCGGGAGGGCTTCGATCTTACCCGTGCTCCGCTGCTCCGCGCGCGGCTGCTGAAGCTTTATGAGCAGGAGCACTGGCTGGTCTTTTCCATGCACCACATCGCCAGCGATGGATGGTCCATAGGCGTGCTGCTGCGGGAACTCAAGGAGTTCTACCAATCTCAGATCAGCGGAGTGCCTGCCTCGCTTGAGCCGCTCGCCATTCAATATGCCGACTATGCCTGCTGGCAACGCGAGTGGCTGCAGGGCGGGGAACTCGACCGCCAACTGGAATACTGGCGCAAACAGTTGGATGGTATGGAAGAGCTGCGGCTGCCGCTGGATCGTCCTTATCCCCCGGTGCGCACCGGACGCGGCGCGAATTACCGCTGCAAAGTGCCTGCGTCTCTTTATAGCGATCTGAAAAAATTCAGCCAGAAGCAGGGCGTCACCTACTTTATGACGATGCTGGCCGGAATGCAGGCCCTGCTGTCTCGCTATACCGGGCAGACGGATATTTCCATCGGCACGGTGATCGCCAACCGCAACCGGCAGGAAGTGGAAGGCATGATCGGCTTCTTTACCAACGCGGCGCTGCTGCGCAAGGAGATCACCGGCGGCGAATCATTGAAGCAGTTGGTGGCCGCCGCCCGGGAAGTTTCTTTGCAGGCCTATGCGCATCAGGACCTGCCCTTTGAAAAGCTGGTGGAAGCGCTGCAACCGGAGCGCGATCCTCGTAAAAACCCGCTGGTGCAGGTGATGCTGGCCTTCCAGAACGCTCCTCTGCCTGCGCTTGAACTCGGTGATCTGAAGATGGAGCCACTCGACATTGACGGCGAGCGCGCCCGCTTCGATCTGACCATGGAAATTCAGCCTGATGGAGAAGGCTGGAAGCTGCAGATGGAGTACAACACTGACATTTTCGATCTCACCACCATCGAGCGCTTCGCCTTGCATTACCACCGCCTGCTGGAAGTTGCCGTAGCCAATGCGGATACGGCGGTGGCCGAACTGGAATTCATCACCGACGCCGAGCGCGGTGAGATTGAGACGTGGAGCGCCCTCAGGAAGCAATACAAAACCGAGTTGCCCTTGCATGAACTATTCGCGCAACAGGCACAGCAGCACGGAACATCTGAAGCCATCTGCTGTGGTGCGCAAAAGCTGAGCTACACCGAACTGAACCAGCGTGCCAATGCTCTCGCCCATCATCTGCTGCGGTCCGGGATTGCTGCCGAGAACGTGATTGGCCTCTGTACGAATCATTCAATAGAGCAGGTGATTGCCACGCTGGCAATCCTGAAAGCTGGAGCCTGTTGTCTACTGCTTGATCCGCAGGAACCGGAAGAGCGCCTGAATACCATGCTTCGCAATGCGCGGCCCCAGATCATCATCACGCAAAAGAACTGCAAAGAGAGGCTGGCCACGGCCCAGGCAAAACTATTGGTGATGGAAGAAGAGGCATCTCAGTTTGCACACTTGCCCACCGCAGATTGCGGAGTCGCAGTGAGCGCTGAAAATCTGGCCTTTATCATTCATGGCCCCTCCTCCACGGGCATTCCTCAGAGAGTGGCTCTTTCGCACGCCAACATCGCCAGGCTTATCAGCGCAAGTCAGGAAAGGCTCGAGCTCAGTTCCCAGGACGCGTGGTATCTGTCCCTTGAAAACCGTGCGGAATCTTCCCTCTGGGATATATGGAGTGCATTGCTTTCCGGTGGACGTCTGGTGATTGCGGAGCAGCCAGGGACCACGATCATTCCATTGCTGGATGCAATTCGCGATCACCGCATTACCGTGTTCAATGCTGCATCTGTCGCCAGCCAGTTGATGGCGCTCAATCCGGAGCAGTTGCAGAGCAATGACAGTTCCTTGCGTTACGTGCTCCTGAGCGGCGAGGGTTCGAAACAGCATTTATCTCCTCAGGGCTATCAGTTCGTCCGCACCTGCGGAAGCGCAGAAACATCGGTCTATTCACGCATGGAAAAAGATCTGAACGGAAACAGTGCGGCGCTGCCTGATGTCCGCCTCTATGTTCTCGATTCCCATGGCAAGTTTGTTCCTGAGGGTGTGCCAGGCGAAGTCTATGTCGGCGGAGATGCGGTGGCGCGTGGTTATGAAGACTCATCCCCATTGACAGCGGAAAGATTCGTTCCCGACCCATTGAGTAACATCCCCGGAGCGCGTCTCTACCGATCAGGCGAGTTAGCCTGCTGGCGCGCTGGCGGTCAAATCGAGCACCTTGGCCGCCTCGATAAGCAGATCGAGATTCGTGGTGTTCGTTTCCATCCCGCCGAGGTGGAAGCGGCCTTATGTACTCACGCGACCGTGCGTCAGGCGGTGGTTGTGGCCCGCGAAAACCAGAATGGCGACAGAATTCTCGTTGCCTATGCCGTGCCCGTTGGAAATCTCCATCCTGATTTGCCGGAGCTGCAGGCCTGGCTGAGTAAGTATCTCCCTGCCGATATGGTTCCTGAAGAACTGGTATGGATCGATGCGCTGCCGCTCAATACAAAAGGAAAAATTGATTATCGCGCCTTGCCTGATCCCCAGAGAGCGGCACAAAGAGCGCTGGGATTAGTCCAGCCCCGAAATCCCGCTGAGATGCAGATTGCAAACATCTGGGGCGAGGTGCTTGGCCGCAGCGGCTTTGGAGTCCATGAAAACTTCTTCGATGTGGGTGGAACCTCGCTGCAGGTGGTGTTGGTGGTGACTAAGCTGCGGGAAGCCTTCGACAAGCAGATTCCCGTGACCACACTCTTTGCTTATCCCACAATCGCAACTATGGCAGAATATCTGGCCAGCCAGAAGAGCGTTGCCGCCGCTACCAGCGCTGAGGCTGTAGACAGCCGTAAGCAGGCTATCCAAAAACAACAGGAACTCCGGCGCAGAGCTCGCAGCCGCGGAGCAGAGGGAACCGCGTGAGTATGAATTCGTCCAATATCTATCCGCTTACTTATGGCCAGCGTGCTCTCTGGCTTGTCCACAAGCTTTTGCCTGGCAATACTGCCTATAACTTCATGGTTGCGGCTAAGCTGCTGGGTGGGACAGATATACAGAAACTCCAGAGTTGCTTCCGTGGGCTGGTTGCCCGCCACGCCAGCCTTAGAAGCAACTTTACCGTAGTCAACGGCCAGCCGGTGCAGAAGATCCACCCGGAGCCGCTTCTCGACTTCGAGCAGAAAGACGCTCATGGCCTCACCCAGGAGCAGATCATGAAGCAGCTCTCGGATGAAGCCGATCGCCCTTTCAACCTGGAACATGACCGGCTGCTGCGCATACGTCTGTGGGTGCGCTCGCCGGAAGAGATATTTCTGCTGATGGCTCTGCATCATAGCGCTATCGATTTCACCTCGCTGCTCATCCTTCTTACTGAGCTTGGACAACTGTATGCCGTGCCCGCAGAGCAGATGGAAACCTGCCTGCCGCCGGTTCCATTCCAGTCCACGGACTACGCGCAGTGGGAGTCTGACATGGTGATCAGCCCTGAAGGTGAAGCCCACTGGCAGCATTGGCAAAAGCTGGGGCACGATTTCCCCTTGCTGGAAGTGCCTACCGACAAACCCAGAACTCCTCGCATAAGTTTTCGCGGAGCAGCACAGGTAATGAATCTCGAGCCTGCGCTGACCACAAAGCTGAAGCAATTGGCCGCTGCGTCAAACTCCACGCTCTACGAAGTCATGCTGGCCGCCTATCAGGTGCTGCTGCATCACTGGAGCGGACAGAAGCGCGTGCTTGTGGGTGCGCCATTTTCCTGCCGCGTAAAGCCTGAATTCGCGCAGGTGATCGGCTTTCTTGCCAACTCCGTTGTGCTGCCCGCAGATTTCTCCGGCGCTGGTACATTCAGCGAATTTCTCTCGCAGGCGCGGCGCACGGTTCGCGATGGCGAAGCCCACCAGGCGTTTCCGTTTTCTCTGCTGGTGGAACGCCTGCATCCCCCGCGCATTCCCGGACGCTCTCCGATCTTTCAGACACTGTTTGGTTTCTACGACGCTGAAGGATACCCCATGCTGCCGCTGTTCTTTGGAGATGGTTCCAAGGTAAATCTCGGCGGCCTCCAGTTACAGTCGCTTGTTCCTGAACAGCGCGCCGCCATGTTCGATTTGAGCGTGAGCAGTTGGGAATCCGGCGGCTCCATCACCGCGCATTTTCAGTACAACACCGATCTGTTTGAAGCCAAAACCATGAGCTGGGTACTGGCCAGCTACAAGCGGGTGCTCGAGCAGGCAGTTGCCGATCCATCGGTGCGCGTTGCGCACATACAGTTGGCGTCAAAGAACTCTCAGGCAATAGCGGCTGACTCGCGTTCAGCAACGCCCGGACGTCCTAAACTGCCCGCGCGGCCGGAACAGGGAATGGCGTTCAGTCTTTTCTACTTTGCCAGTGCCGGCAACAACGCGGGCGGTGGAAAATATCGTCTGTTGCTGGAAGGAGCGCGCTTTGCCGATGAAGCCGGTTTCTCGGCTGTATGGACTCCAGAGCGCCACTTCCATCAATTCGGCGGCCTCTATCCCAATCCTTCTGTGACTGGAGCGGCAGTTGCGGCAGTCACGAAAAACTTGCGGATTCGCGCGGGAAGCGTGGTGCTTCCACTGCATCACCCGGTCAGGGTGGCCGAAGAGTGGTCCATCGTCGATAATATTTCTAACGGACGCGTCGAGGTTTGCGTCGCGTCAGGATGGAACATCAACGACTTCCTGCTTGCTCCTCAGAATTATGCTGGGCGAAAATCTCAGCTTGGGGAGCGGATTGAAACCGTCCGTAGACTCTGGCGTGGCGAAACTCAGGCATTCGCCGGAGTGGATGGACGCGAAACTGCAATCAAAATATTGCCGCGCCCGGTGCAGGCGGAATTGCCTTTCTGG
>QHVI01000022.1 GCA_003223515.1 Candidatus Angelobacter sp. Gp1-AA117 | reverse complement strand
ATCAGGATCAGTCTGCCCTGCGTGCTTCCTGAGAGGAGCAACAGTTTCGGGTACGATGCGATGTCCAAGCCAGACTGCGGTGCGGGCTCTTGCAGGCGCCACAGAGATTCGGCTTTCGCCCACGCAGTCGCTCATACCTATTTTCATCTTTTCTGGGTGGGACTCAAGTCCCATGTCCGACTGCGGTGAAAGCCTGCGGTGAAAGCCTTTGGTTGTGGCTTCGCTACGCCGCGTCAATCCCAAGCGAAAAATGGGTAATCCGGATCACATCCAGATTACCCATCGTTCTTAGTTCTTACGGAATGAACCCCAGGTCCTCCGGCAGTGGGCCTGCGATCGGCACTTCAAACAACGGCCCCGGTCCATCCGGATCGATGGTCAGCGCCCCGTTCGAAGCGAAGAACACTGCAATCTGCGACTGTGCTCCTACCGCAACCACAGCCGGTGCGCCCAACAGGTTCGTCAGGAAGGTGTGCGGGTTCTTGGGGAATGTAGGATTGGCCAGGAATGCCAGATCGTTGCGGAAGAAACTCGTCCGGTCGGCGAGATCACCGGAGCGGATCAGCGCCGTGGCCGTTGGGTTAGGCACGGTCTTGTCTCCGCGCGCGAACGAGATAATCACGCTTTTGGCAGGATTTCCCGGCAGCGGCGACTTACGCACAAAGGCCGCCCAGGCTACCGGATCACCGGCCTGCTGCAGCCAGTTTCCGTCATCGAGGAAGGTCTGGATAGCAATCGCGCCGGGCGTGGTATTGGTGAACGGCGGCTGGTCGCGCAGTGGAACATTGTCAGTAAATCCAGCCGGACCACCGTTCAGCAGTGAAGGCACACGCGAAACCAGGAAGAGCGCCAGCAGCGGACGGAAGTTCGGACTGAGGCGAGCAATGTCCGTGAGGCTTCCACCGGGAACATTGGGGACGCCTACGTGAACGTCAGGGTCAACCCCCAGCAAGGTAGTGCCGTAAATCCCGCCCAGCGATTGCCCAAAGTAGTAAATGCGGTTGGCATCCAGATCGGAATGACCATCGCCATTGATATCCACGCCACCCTGAATGGCGCGCACCACCTGCATCAGGTCGGCAACGGTCTGCTGCAGTCCATCACGATTGCCGATGTCACTGTGTGCGCCGGTGGCAAACAAGCCTTCGGTGGAATCGAAGGTTCCGTTGCCATTTTGATCGACGCCCCGGCCGCCGGCAGGAACGATCGTAGTGGTGGTGCCCTGAATTACCGCCAGCGTCCCATTAGGGCCAAAGCCGTGTCCAACGGCGTTGATGGCGATGGTGGCAATGCCGTTATGGGCCAGGGTGGAAGCAACTACAAACGGGCTGTTGTTCTTGTTATCGCCAAAGCCATGGCCGAAAATGGCAACCGGCCATCCACCCGCGGGCGGCGTGCCCGCAGGAATGAACAGGTTGAAGAAAATGTCATTGGTTCCCTGCACTGCCGGATGCCCTGTGCGGGTTGGCACTGGGGGAATGAATCCGCCGGCGGTCTCGAAATTCTTCGCTGAGAACTTCCCGAAAGCCACCGAGGCTACTGATCCGGGGAAAACCTGCAATGCCGGTGTGGGCACTGGAATGGTTGCAGGGACTGGAGCTGTTGGATGGTCCGGATTAAAGAGGATACCGGTAATCGAGGCTACCGGAAAAACCGCGTGTTCGCCGTGAATTCCGATGTTGAAGGTGGACGCCGGTGCAGGCGCGGCCTTGATCTGGTCGCGAATGTTTTCCAGCGTCGCCGAAATTGATCCGGTGGTAAACACGCTTCCGGCCACAATGTTCCTGCGCTCGATTCCCGGCACTACCCTCTCCAGGAAATCGTCGTCGAGCACGTCCTTCAGGATTTCGCGATAAAACTTCAAAACCAGGTCTTTGGTCTGGCCAAAATTGAGATCGTGACGAAAATCCCTGAAACCCGCGGAAGCTTCGACCGGATCACCGGCCGCGTCCTTCACGCCATTGGTCACCACCAGCACATAGCTGGTGTGCTGGTCCAAATGCTCGTCAGACTCCGCAAACAGGGTGAGCGTGGCCGGGTCCCATACGACTTGGTTGATACCAATGACCCGGGGCGGGCCATCGGGCGGGCCAAAGAGGTTGCCGATTCTCACCAGGAAAACCGTATGGCTGTTGACGGTATTGGGATCAATCGCGCCATCAAACGGAATGGAAAGGCGCGGCTGCGTGTTGAAGCCGTCCAACTGGTTGAGCAGCGTGGTATCCAGGCAATCAGAAGGATTGGTGGCGCAATTGGGGAACGGCAGGTTCACCCGCAGATTGGTATTCTGGCCGAAATCAAAAACTGTAAAGCGGTTACTGGGGAAAGGCGACTGCGTAGTCGAATTTACGTTGAACAACGCATGTACGCCGCTGGCGCTGGCCAGTACCGGCACAAAAATCAAAGTAAGGAGCAGGAGCGAAAAAGATACCCGATTGAAGCTGGTGCGAGTAGGCATGGGGGAATAGCCTCCAGGGGAGATTATGGGCAGCGGAAAACATAGTACTTGCCCCTGAATTTGTCAATGAATCTTATTCAGCCAATATTGGGGCTGCTTTTGCTCCTTCGCGCCCCCTTTACATTGCTGACAACCAAATTCCTCCCAAGCCGCGAAGCATTTCTGGGGTCTTCTCTGCGCTTTACCCAATCTTCTGATTCGCGTAAATTCGCGCTATTCGCGTCATTCGCGGCTTATTTGCATTCCTCTGCGCTCTCTGCGTCCTCTGCGGTGAAAGCTTTTGGTGTGGCGCCGCCACGCTGCGGTTAATGGCCCGCCGGTCGCTTGTAGATCTGGCCATCTTTCATGACGAAATCTACTTTTTGCAGGATCGAGATATCGGCCAGCGGATCGCCCGCGACCGCAATGATATCGGCCAACTTGCCGGTTTCAATGGAGCCGATCCTGTCCTTCATCCCCATAAGGTCAGCCGCCTGAATGGTGGCCGACTGGATGGCCTGCATCGGCGACATGCCGTACTGCACCATGACCGGGAACTGCACCGCCGGACTGATCGTCCACTCGAAAGCTCCGGCATCGGTGCCATAAGCGATCTTCACGCCCGCAGCCATGGCGCGCCGGAATGTGTCCTGCTGGATTTTGATCTGCTGCTGCATACGCTCCGCCGTTCGTGGCAGCACCTGCGCCCGGTAATGCGCCAGATAGGGCGTGGGCACATACCAGATGCCCTTCTGCACCATGGTTTTCAGGTCTTCTGGAGCGATATAGGTTCCGTGCTCAACCGTATCCACGCCCGCCTCCACCGAAATATGGACACCATTGAGCCCCGCCGCGTGTGAGGCTATCTTGTGACGCTGCCGGTGCGTTTCATCCACAATGGCCCGCATTTCATCCAGAGTGAAAGTGGGAATATCATCGAGCACCCCATCCGGACGGACCATGCCGCCCCGGTCGCTGTAGACCTTGATCCAGTCTGCGCCATGCGATAGCTGCTCGCGCACCGCTTTGCGGCCTCCATCAACGCCATCCACCACTTGCACACCGTGAGGCAGTTCCAATTCCCACGAATACCCCAGCAGCGGATACGCTCCGGTCACGTCCATGGCCCGCGACGAAACCTGCATGTGCGGCCCCGGAATGATGCCTCGATCAATGGCATTGCGAATATCCACGTCCGCATATCCCGCGCCTTCTGTTTCCAGGTCGCGCAATGCGGTGAAGCCGAAATCCAGAGCCCGCCGTACAGCCACCGTGGCGCGAATCGCGCGATACGCCGTGGATTCCTTCAGCAACTGCTCGTCATAATCCACAATGATGTCGCCCTGCAGCAGCACGTGCGTGTGCGTATCGATCAGGCCGGGCAGGCAGGTGTAGCTCTGAAGATCAATGAAATACGCGCGCCCCTCAGGCGGGCTCGCACTGAATGCACCCGTACCCTGACGCACTTCTGTAATCTTGTTGCCGCTAACGTTGATGTCTATGTTGTGCCGGGACTGACTAGAAACACCATCAATCAGCGTCCCGCAATGGATGATGTAGCCGGATGGCTGCGTGCTTTGGGCAAAGACAACCGAAGTAAATAGCAGAACAAAAAGCAACGTTATATGACAGTGACTTTTCATTTTTGATGAATCTTCATTCCTTGTCTTGAATCTGTGCCGATCTGTTCCATCTGTGTCATCTGTGTTGGGCTTTTGAGCTTTGCGCTGATCTTAATCTGTGCCGATCTGTTCCATCTGTGTCATCTGTGTTGGGCTTTTGACCTTTGCGCTTATCTTCATCTGTGCCAATCTGTTCCATCTGTGTCATCAGTGTTGATCTGTGCCGATCTGTTCCATCTGTGTCATCTGTGTTGGGCTTTTGACCTTTGCGCTTATCTTCATCTGTGCCAATCTGTTCCATCTGTGTCATCAGTGTTGAGCATTTGACTTTTCAGCGTTCATCAGCGTCTATCAGCGGCTAACGAATATGAATATTGACAAGATAAGGGCTGCTGAACTCGGTCATCTCCCCCGCATGTTTGCCGGCCACCGGCAGCAATCGCGCTGAGAGCGGCTTGTGCCATTTCACCGCCAGGCTGGCCATATCGCCGATAATGCTTTCCAGATCGTGCAGGGAAACATCGCCGGGCAGCGGCACCGCGTCCAGCCCCGTGCTGCATACTGACGAATACGACATCAATGAATCGCGGTTGATCGTCCCCGCTTCCCAGCGCTTGGCCAGAACAGAGTCTTCCAGCACCGGCAGCATCAGGCCGCTATAGCCAACCTGCTTCACGCCCACTTGCTTCACCGCCGAGGTAATGACGAACGCTGTAGATAAGCTTCCGGGAGAGCCGATCGGGTTCTGGATCAGTGATTCCATGGCCGCGCCAATCGAAATCTCTTTGAGGGGCACCGGCGTCAGATCAATCCCTTCGTATTTCCATTTCGTCTGCGCCTCGATGCGTCTACCAATGCTCTCCGCTTTCTGCGCCTCTTTGCCCAGTGCTTCAGTGAGCAGGCCGCCCGCCGTGCTGAGACTGCCTTTTGCGTTTGTAAACGCTTCCTGCGCGATATTCGCCGACTCCATGCCGATGGCAAATTCGTGTCCTGCTCCGGAGGTGTAGGAAACGGGATAAAACGGCGCCACCGCTGGAGGAAACGCGCCTGAAGCAAACCGGAAATTCCCTTCGCTGTGCGGCGTATTGTCTTCCAGATATTTATTCACCCGCGCCGCCGCCCGCACTGCATTCCAGTGGATTCCCGCATCATCGGCCACCACAATAAATCCATTGATGTTCTGAGTGGTGGCAATGATCTTTGCCAGCAGGTCGGCATTCGCAGGATCATCGCTGTCCTTAGTCATGGCCGGGCCAATCTCCGGCGTGAAGCCCTCTTTCTGCGCAAGCTGGTCGTACTCATGATAGAAATCCAGCGCCTGCTGTGGAGTGAGCCCCTTGATGATCTCGGGAAATGGCTGGCTGGTGATCCGGATGGTCTCCACCTCATATCCGGCTTTGGTGAATTCGGCTTTGGCGGCGCGCAGCATGGTCAATGCAGCGGTAATCTGCTGCCGATAGTTTTGCCGGTCAAGCCGTATGAAGGCCGTTACTGTCCTGACCTTGGGCCGCGATTGCGCCAGGGCCGCAATTGAACCGAGCATCAACAGCAAAGCAAACCACCACATGCGCGCTTTGGCCGCCATTGTTCCTCCAGCGTAACCGCTTATACTACATGCCATCCTATAAAAGCGCTTTAGCGCAATTGGTGGAAGAACGGGCATTTATGCCCGTGTTACAGGATGAGACGGGCTGTACATGCCGCACCCTATGAAATGTCTGCAAGATACAAAGATCGTCAGCCTGGCGCTGAATGCCCCCGGCCCGGCTGCGGCAATGCGCCTTGTAAGAATGGGAGCGGAGTGCATCAAGATTGAGCCGCCATCGGGCGACCTGCTCAAATCGGCCGCCCCTGCATGGTATGCCGAACTCATTGAAAACCAGAAGGTCGTTTCACTGGACTTGAAGACCGCCGTAGGCCGCGAACAACTCCATCACTTTCTTTCCCACGCTAACCTGCTGCTTACATCGTTCCGGCCTTCGGCGCTGCAGCGACTGGGAGTCGATTGGGAGACGCTGCACGCGAAGTATCCACGGCTGTGCATGGTCAGCATCATCGGCTACCCGGTGCCGGAACAGGAAGTGCCCGGACACGATCTCACCTACCAGGCAAAGCTCGGCCTGCTTCAGCCTCCGGAAATGCCGGTCACACTGCATGCCGATATGGCCGGCGCCGAGCGTTGCGTGAGCGCCGCACTGGAATTGCTGCTGCACTTTGCGCGCACTGGCGAAGCCGGACACATGTATGTGTCGCTGTACCAGGCATTGCAGGATTTCACCGGCCCTCTCACCGCCGGGCTCACTGCTCCGGGAGGCATGCTGCGCGGTGGCTTCGCCTTTTACTCCATCTACGAGGCTGCAGATGGATGGATTGCTATGGGCGCGCTCGAACCGGTGTTCGTCAAAAAGCTGGTTGCAGAGCTGCAGTTGGCCTCGCTGCTGCGCGACGACCCGCGCAAGGAACTGGAGCAGATCTTCCGCACCCGCAAGGCCGCCGAATGGGAACAATGGGCAAGAGATCGCGACCTGCCCATCGTAGAGATTAAGAATCTCACCACTGATGAACACAGATAAACACTGATCAGAATCTGTGTTCATCAGTGTTCATCTGTGGTGAGCTTTGGTTAATCAGAACGTGAACTTGGCCGCAAACTGCAACTGTCTCGGGTTAAACACCGTCCTTGGCGAACCAAACGACGGGTTGGCCGCGATTGTGTTATCCCCGAAATGCTGCGGCGCCGGCCCAATGAAATCCGGCGCTCCATACACCGAGAACACTTCATCCACGTTGGCCCGGTTCAGCAGGTTGAACGCATCGATTGACAGGTTCAACTGCCGCTTTTCATGCAGGTGAATCGCACGCGAAACACGCATATCCACCGTTTCCAGCATGTCGCCCCGGTAGGTATTCCTCGCCGACGCTCCCACGCGGTCGGTTACCGGGTTGCCGTCGTTGTTCGCGTCAAAGCCCACGAACATGGTGAACGGACGCCCCGATTGCAGCGTCACAATGCTGCTCAGTTCAAAGTTGCGCAGCAGCTTCCACTCTTGCGGCGCATCCGCCACAAAGTTGGCGATAAAGCGGTGCCGCGCATCCTGGTTGGAATAAGCGCGCTCCAGGTTGCGCTGCGCATTCGATTGCGGCGTGCTCACGAAGGTCACGAATGTGCCGTCATCAAGCGTCTTTGAGAGCGTGTAGTTCGCATTCAACTGGAAATACTTGCTGGCCTTCTCGATGACCTGGAAAGTCATGCCATGATACGCAGAGTTCCCGGAGGAATCGGTGAAGTAGAAGATGCCATTGGTTCCCGGTGACCCGCCCGGAGGCGCAGGAATATTAGGATCGCGAATGGCGAAAGCGTAAATGGCTTTGCCTGTTCCCGTCTCTGTGCCAATCGGCGGCCCCACGTTGAGATCAATCGGACGCACCAGGTGATGCCCTGCGACAAACATGTAGCCCAGGCTCAGCGTGAGCCCCTTTACCACTTCGCGGTCCATCTCCAGGCTGGTCTGCTCCGAATATGGCGGCAGCAGGTTTCTGTCTACAGCCGTTCCGCCCTGCACAAATAGCGAGTTATTGGGGAAGCTTCCGTTGTTGATCAGGTTTTCAAATGCTGAAGTCAACAATGGCGGAGGCACCGTTCCCGGCGGCAGCGGTCCCGGCGGTACCGCCGGACATCCCGGAATCACACACGGCGTAGGCAGGAACATGCTGTTGAGCAGCCACGTTCCCGTAATCTGGTTGTTCACGCGCGGCAGCCCGGCAATGATCGGCGGTCTCTGCGGTGCGGGCACAAAGAAGAATGTCAGGTTGTACTTGTCATTGAAGATTCCATATCCGGCGCGGATCACCGTTTTGGAATCCGGCGAGTACGCCAGCCCTACGCGCGGTTGAAATTCCTTGTGATACGGATTGATGAAGAAATCCAGTCCGCTCTCCAGGTCGTAACGCAATCCATAATTCAGGCTCAGCTTGGGTGTGACCCGGAACTGGTCCTGCGCGAAAAATCCGTAATAACTGTGGTTCAGATGGACAAAGAAGTTAGACGCCTGCGAAGCCAGAAAAGCGTTCTGCCACGTGGTGGGCACCGGAGGTGAAGCCGCGTTGGGATTGAACGGCCCCGGCCCAACCGGCGCGCCCCAGAAGAAGGCCGCCAGACACGGCGCGGTCAGACCCACCAGCGGCGGCGGACAAGGCGCTGAACCCCAGTTCGCCTTCGACGAAACCAGCAGATCATCCAGGCTGGGGAAGATCACGCGCGCCGGAGTGAATCCCGGCCAGACCACGAAGTTGCGCACATAGTTGGTATCGAATCCAAACTTGGCGAAGTGCTTGCCATGCGTGATCGAAAACGTGTCAGAGAACTGAATGCGCGTCTCGTTGTAGCGGTCAAACGCGCCAAAGTTGTGGCCAAAGAGCAGCAGGTTGGGCACGTCGAGATTCGGCTGCCCGGTGACGCCTACAAAACCGTAATTGCGGCGGGCCCATTGCACCAGCGCGTCGTTTACTTTGGTATCGCTGAGCTGAGAACTCCATGTACCCACCAGCGATTGGTCGCGCAGTGTTCCGTTGCGTCCGCTGCTGGGTGCGCCAATGCCGCCGCCATCCAGCGTCTCTCCTACCAGCATGTTGAGGTCGTTGCCATCCTGAATGGAGTAGCGCATCGAAAGATGGTTGTGCTCGTTGAACTGGTGGTCGAGCTTGAGGAACCCGTTGTCCACGTCGGCAGTCTTCAACACGTTCAGGTTTTCCGGCGCAATTCCCAGGCTGGTCTTCAGGTTGTTGATCGCCGTGAGGTTCTGCACCAGCAGCCCCGGATACGTAGGCGACTGCCCGCGCCGCTGCCCTTCATAATTCACGAAGTAGAACGTCTTGTTCTTGCTGATCGGGCCACCCAGCGTTGCGCCAAATTGGTTCTGGCGCAGAATGTCAAAGCCCGGCTGCGTGAGGATCGATTTCGCGTTGACTGCGTTGTTCTGCAGATAGTCATACACCGAGCCATGCACATCATTCGTTCCTGATTTGGTCACGATGTTCACAATGCCGCCCAGCGCCCGGCCATATTCCGCGCCAAAACTGTTATTCACCACGCGGAACTCGCTCACCGCCTCTTGTGACGGCGTAGCCCGCTGCGATCCAGTTGCGGTGTTGATGTTGTCCGCGCCATCCACGGTCACGCTGTTGTTTAAGTCGCGCTGGCCGCCAAAAGAGATGCGCGTCACCGAAGGATCGGTAAACGTAGACTGCAGTCCGATGCGGCCTGTGGTAACACCCGGACTGAGCAGGGCAAAGTCGGTGAACAGCCGCCCGCTGATCGGCAGGCTCTGAATCTGCTCGGTTGCAATCACCTGGCTTACCTCCGTGCGCGTCGGCTCGATCATGGGCGCTTCGCCGGTAACCGTCACTTCTTCCGTAGCAGCCACCTTCAAGCTGATATCGATCGTCGCCGCCTGTCCTACCGAGAGCGTAATGCCGGTCTGCTTGTATTTGCCAAAGCCGGTGGAGTCCGCTGTCAACTCATAACTGCCCGGCGGCAGGTTGGTCAGAATGTAATATCCGCTGCTGTTGGAGTTGGCCGTGTACACATGGTTCGTGTCAACGTTGCGCAGGCTGATCGCTGCTTTCACGATCACGCTGCCCGTCTGGTCGTGAATGGTTCCATTGAGTTGCGCCTGGCTCAGCGTGCCCTGTGCAAATGCGGGTGAAATTGCAAGAACGGCCAGCAGAAAAATAGCAAATGCCTTGAAGCAATGACGGCCCATGGTTCTCCTCCGTAGGTGAGGAGGTGGTCTACGAGGATGTGTTCCCGAATCTCCGGACAGCCGGGAAGGAACACACGATGCGGAGGCGCACCATCCAAGATTGAGCGTACTAATTCTGCACGCAGAAAAATGAATGTCAAGCGATCTTTAGACCATCATTAGCGACCTTATGGATGATTCAGTTCATCAGCATCGTGTCTTAAGAAGCAGAGCTTTATCTGTCCTGAGTACAGCTCCTTCGATGTGGAAGGATCATCGGAGACCGAATGCTGCAAAGGTGAAAGGTAGAAAGATAGACTGCCGGGTGCTTTCCTTCTTAATTTTCCTCTGCGTCCTCTGCGCCCTCTGCGGTAAATGACTTACATGTCCTGATCGTAGGCCATTCGGTATACAAAGACGCTCCGCTTATTGCTTCAGCACCATCGGCGCCCGATCATAGAATTCCACCCGCACCGAGAGAGACTTACGGCCATCAAATGTCTTCTTGTCGATGGGATAAGAAAAGATCGTCATTCCCGCATGAGAACCCCTGGGCGCAACTTTCTGTTCTTCCTGGAGCGAGTCGATCTGATCCTGGGCCAGTTCCGGGAATGCCTGAAGATAGCGCTTGATGTCTGAAGCCGGAGCCGCATCATCATTAAGTTTCTTTCCGTCAGGCGTTTCCACCGCCGAGCTGATGTGCTTGATCCACAGCGGCCTCTCCGTCTGGTTATCGAACTTCAGATGAACCGCCACCATGGTGTTGCCCTGCTCGTCTACGGAAAGCACCTTGATAATCGAGCCCGTAGCGCTGGGCGTCGGACGATTCATATAAGCGACCACGCCCACAATGATCACAATGGCGAGCAGCGCAATCACTACCGGCACAACCGGCGGCAGCGTCCATTTCGCGCTGTCCATCTCTTCACTCATCGGTATATGCCCGGCATCGGGTTGTGCCTGGGAAGGCTGAGCCGGTTGGGTTGTCTGGGGCGAAGGTTGCTGCGGAGCAGATTTTGGATCATCAGCCATAGGGCACTCCTCAAAGCAGATTTGCGAGGATTATAGCGTACAGCCACAGTTAAGTTACGGAGTGTGGCCACCCCTCAGTCGCGCTGAAGTGTTCTGCCAATGACTATTTCTGCTTCCCCAGGTCAATATTAAGGTAGATTTGTAACTTCATTTCTTATGCCCTGGCACATCATCATCGGATGATCTTGGGGTTGTCATTTTTCGGGTTGGCTTTGTACCGCCTCTTCAAAAAATTGAGGGGCAGGAACCTGGATAAACCTCCTCGCATTCCCCATACCACGAAATCAGTTCATCCAATACGTAGTCAATACGGCTTTCCGGTGCCTCCGAAAGGGACAGCCTCGTCAATAGCAACCAGACTCCGGGAATTGAAGTACGAGCCCCTATCAGATCCTTCTAAAAGCTCTCCTCTTGATAGAGAAAAGATTGCAGAGGTTGTTCCATACCCGCTGCCGTCAGATTACCTCCAGTTTCTGGAGGAGTTTCCGGTCACCGGTGCATTTCCCTGCATGGTTGACGTGTATGGCATCCAGCCTGGCCCGGGTGCTCCGGATGCGATATATCCCGAACCTGGGTTGTTCGCAGCGCCTTCAGGAGCTTCCGAGGGGCTGTTGGAAATAAACAAGAAGCTCGTAAACGGTGACGCACCTGAAATAACACCGGACATGCTGGCAATTGGTGACGATGCTTTCGGTAACCTGTATCTTCTCAAAATGGGAGAGCCCGGCGGGCAAATCTACTTCTGGGACCACGAACAGGGCGGATTGTCGCTGGTCGCCAACAGCTTTACCGATTTCATCAGCAGAATGCAGCCATCGGACGAGCAGTAAAATCAAACCCAGGGTGGTTTATCAGCGCAAGCAGCGGTAAGGTTTTACACTTCTGTCAGTACCGGCTTTCCCCTCCTCACCACCTTCGCAAACTCCGCTACCGGCAGCGTGTTGAGCACGTCATTTTTGCTCAACCATGCACGCCTCAACTGCAGAATGCCAAAACGTATCTTCTCCATATGCGTGGTGTGGTGCGCGTCTGTATTGATGATGAACTTCACTCCTTTGGCCTTCGCCTGTCGCAGGTGCTGATCGCTCAAATCCAGTCGGTCCGGGTAAGCATTGTGCTCCATCGCCACTCCCGCCTGTGCCGCGGCGGCAAACACTTTGTCGGAATCGAAGCTGTAAGCCGCGCGGCTCAGCAATTTGCGCCCTGTGGGATGCCCAATCAGCGACACATGCGGGTTGCTGATGGCCCGCAGCAGACGGTCCGTCATCTGTTCCCGGTCCTGCTCAAAACGGGAATGGACGCTGGCAATCACGATATCCATCTGCTCCAGCACCGAATCGGAAAGATCAAGCTCGCCATCTTCGAGGATATCCACCTCGATGCCTGCGAATACCGTAATGCCCTTCATCTTCTTTGCCGCGCTGCGAATCTTCTTGATGTGCGCTTCCGCGCGCTTGTCATCCAGGCCATTGGCAAACGCCAGATTCTTGGAATGGTCGGTGATGGCCATGTACTTATAGCCGCGCTCCCGCGCCGCCTCCGCCATCTCCTCGATGGTGCATTTTCCATCGGTGGCCACGGTGTGCATGTGCACATCCCCCTGAAGATCGGCCTCGGAAATCAACTCCGGCAGCTTGCCTTCTTCAGCCGCCTCCAGTTCGCCGCAATTCTCGCGCAGCTCCGGAGGAATGAATGCCAGCCCCAGCTTCTTATAAATCTCCTCTTCCGTCTTTCCCGCCACGCGCTTATTGTCTTCGATGCGCACCAGCCCGTATTCATTGAGCGTGTACCCCAGCTTCAGCGCCCGCTGCCGTAACGAAACATTGTGATATTTCGAGCCGGTAAAGTATTGCAGCGCTGCGCCAAACGAATCCGGCGGAAGCAGCCTCACATCCACCTGCATCCCGCTCCTCAGCCTGAAACTGACCTTATTCTCGCCCTTGGCCAGCACCTCCTGGATTCCGGGGAAACTCAGGATCTGCTCCAGCACTTTATTGCGCTGCTCTTCCTGCGTGCAGCAGTCTCCCGTCACCAGCAGATCGAGATCGCCAACCGTCTCCCGCCCGCGCCGCAGTGAACCCGCCGGAGTCACCTTCTCCACTCCCGGCAATCCTTTCAGCAGCTCCGTCATCTTCTGGGCAATCGCGTCAGCCGCGTCCAGGTGGAATCGTCCGGTGATCTGCCGGTAAGTCTCAATCGCTTTCAGGATTTTCTGCTCAGACTTCTCGCTCAGCCTCGGTAGTGCGCGCAGCTTGCCTTCTTTGGCCAGCTTCGCCACGCCCTCGACGTCACAGACCTGAAAAGCATCCCAGATGAGCGCAATCGTCTTTGGACCCAGGCCTTGGATCTTGAGCAGTTCCAGCATCGAAGGCCGGTATTTCTGCAACAGCTCTGCATGAACCGTGAGCTTGCCATCGCGAAAAAGCTCACGGATATTCGCCGCCATCCCTTTACCAATTCCGGGGATGGCCAGCAGCGCCTTCTCATCTTCCCAGATTGTCGCAAGCTGCTGATCCAGGCCCTCGATGGCTTCGGCCGCGCGCCGGTACGAACGTATCCGAAACGGATCATCCGCCCGCACCTCCATCAGGTCCGCCGTCTCATAAAGGATGTTGGCAATGGCCTTGTTGTCCATGTCACTTGGATTCTAAATGTGAGAGCAGTCAGCAGTCAGCAGTCAAGCATTCACCGCAATGAACGCTAAGGGCGCAAAGGTAGCCATAGAGGAATTTCAAAGTTCTCTGCGAACTCTGCGGCCTCTGCATTACTGACCATCAAATTCGTCCACGCCGCGAAGAATTTCTGGGGGCTTTTTCTGCGCTTTACCCAATCTTCTGATTCGCGTAAATTTGCGCGATTCGCGTCATTCGCGGCTTACTTCCCATATCTCCAACACCTTTCCTCTGTGCCCTTTATTACTAGCGTTCGAATTCTTCTCTACTTGCGACGAATTCTCCCGCGCAGCGAAGGATGGATGCGGTCCATAGGGAGCAACACGCTGCCAGATCCAATACACATAAATTACGTTGCTTCCTCTGCGTCCTCTGCCCTAAAAATAGCTGGGTGCTTACGGTGGATACCTTAACCCGAAGCGCAATTTTCATGTTTTCTGGGTGGGACGTTAGTCCCATGTCCGACTGCGGTAAAAGGTTTTGGTTGTGGCTTCGCTACGCTGCGGTAAAAGGTTTTGGTTGTGGCTTCGCTACGCTGTGGTAAAAGGTTGTGGCTTCGCTACGCTGCGGTCTCTGCGCGCCTCTTGGGTAGAGGTTTTCCTGGTTTTCCTAAGTAGTAAATACTAAGTACTAACTACTTCTTCTAACAAAACAAAGACCCGGCGAACAGAGCCGGGTCTCGAAGAGATTCAACCAGGGGTTATTGAATCAGGCAGTGTGAGGCTGCTCCGCCTTGGTGACGTTTTCAGCCTGGGGGCCTTTCTGTCCCTGCACGATTTCAAACTCCACGTCATCACCTTCCTGCAGGCTCTTGTAGCCTTCAGAGTGGATGGCGCTATAGTGAACAAAAACATCAGGGCCTTCATCCCGTCCGATGAAGCCGAAGCCCTTTGCATTGTTAAACCACTTCACTTTACCTTTTATTCGAGACACGTTCCTTACTCCAACTGGACCGAGGGCTCAAGGTCGTGCAGAACTCCCGGGACCGTCTTTCACTTTCTACTGGGATTTTGCCACCGCTTAAGGAGGGACGCAGGATTCCGGAGGTAACATCCTCCTGCCTTGTACGTCTTGGTACCCGCTACTTTGGCTTTTCTTTATTTTCCTAGGTTTTGGCAAGGTTGTCAACTTAGTAAACAGTCGTACCGCAGCTCCAAACGGGCAAAACCCGCATTAAACCGCACAATTGACGCACTTTGACCGATCTATCGCTTAACGATATTGCGCTTAGGCGCGGTTCCCTGTTTCTTTTCCAGCCACAGGACTGACGCGATGGTCTTGGCGTCCTTGATCTTTCCTGAAATTGCCATCTGCACCGCCTGGCTCAGAGGAAAGAACCGGATAGAAATACGCTCATCCTCTTCCGGCTGCGCCTCGCCCCGTTTGAGCCCTTGCGCCATGTAGACGCTCATCGTCTCATCCAGAAATCCGGGACTCACATAAAAGAACAAAGCTCGTTGCCACTTGCTGGCCGTGAACCCGGTCTCTTCGATCAACTCCCTCTTGGCCGCAGCCAACTCGTTCTCACCCTCATCGATGCGCCCCGCCGGCAACTCCCACAACCGCTCGTTGGCCGCATAACGGTATTGGCGCTCCAGCAGAACCCGCGGCTCTTTGCCCGAATCGTCCACTGCCAGCACTACAATCGAACCCGGATGCCGGATAACATCCCGCCGCGCATGAACATTGTCCGGCTCATGCACCTCATCAGAAACCACGCTGAACACCGGCCCCTTGAAAACCGTCTTGGACGAAACCACCCGCACACCGCTCTTCGAAGCCTCTTTAGCCATATCAACAATATAAATGTCTGGACTGGCAGAGAGAATTTGGTTGCAGTGAGCTTTTGCCAAGTACTAAATACTACGAACTAAATACTCACTACCTTTGCGCCCTTTGCGTCTTTTGCGGTTAAATTGAACCAGTGAAAGCCAAACCAGTGACAGTGACTTTGATCGGCGCCGGCAGCCTCGCCCACGCGCTCGGCCCTGCCTTGAAATCCGCGGGCTACAAGATTGACGCAATCGTCCATCGCCATAACCAGGCTTCACGCAAGCGTGCCGCTGCACTGGCAAAAAAATTGAAAACAAAATCGCTCTCACTCGACCAGGTCATCCCGGCCTCACAGATCATCTGGCTCTGCCACACGGACGACTCTCTTGCTGAAACCGCCCGCCTGCTGGCCCAGCAGCCCGGATGGAAAAATAAAATCGTCCTGCACTCCAGCGGCGCTCTGACCAGTGATGTGCTTGCCCCGCTGCAAGCAGTCGGCGCTCACACCGCCTCCTTGCATCCCATGATGACCTTTGTGCTGGGAACCACGCCCCGGTTCGCCGACGTGCCTTTTGCCGTGGAAGGTGACCGCCGCGCCATGGCCGCAGCCCGGCAGATTGTAAAGGCACTCAAAGCAGAAATCTTTGAGATCAGGAAAGAAGCCAAGGTGCTCTACCACGCGTTGGGCTCGTTCTCGTCACCCATGATCGTGGCCACACTAGTCACTGCCGAACGAGTTGGCACGGCCGCAGGTCTCACCCGGAAACAACTTCGCACCATCATGCGCCCTATCCTGCTGCAGACTCTTGAGAATTACCTGAAAGGCGGCCCGGCCGCAGCTTTCAGCGGCCCTATCAAGCGCGGAGACATCAACACCATCCATCGCCACCTGCAGAACTTGAAAGACGTGCCAGGAGCAACCGAGGTCTATCGCGCCTTAGTGAAATCCGCACTCATGGATCTACCATCAGCGCACAAAGAAGAGTTGCTATCCCTGGTGAATGATTCTGTGGGTTTGTGAATTCCGAGCGAAGCTCGGGAACTCTATAACTACGGAGGACGTCAGGGAATACGACGATTTGCTTTTGATTTTCCCAGTAGCTAGCAGCTAGCAGCCAGCAGCCAGCAGCTTCTCTCAGCAATAAGCTTTCAGCGCGTAGTAAACAAATGCCCCATCTTTTCCTTCTTGGTATTCAGATACCTCTCCGATGCCGCATTCGGTTCCACCTCGCACGGCACCCGCTCCACCACCTTGATCCCGGCATTTTCCATGGCTGCCACTTTCTGCGGATTATTCGAAAGCAGCCGCACTTCTTTCACTCCCAATGCCTTCAATACCTCAGCGGGTAACTGAAACTCGCGATGATCCGCCTTGAACCCCAGTTCTTCATTCGCCTGCACCGTGTCACGACCTTTATCCTGCAACTCATAAGCCTGCAGCTTGGCCATCAACCCAATCCCTCTGCCTTCCTGCTGTTCGTAGACCAGCACACCGGCTCCTCCCTGCCCGATAAGCTGAAGCGCCAGCTCAAGCTGCTGGCGGCAATCGCACCGCAAAGAGCCAAACACATCACCGGTCAGACATTGTGAGTGGATTCGCACCAGGGGCGGTGCAGAATGAATGTCCCCCAGGACCAGAGCGACGGCAGATTCCACCCGGCGGTCGTCCCCGAACTTCCCTTCAAATCCCAGGATACGGAAATGCCCCCAGCGGGTCGGAAAATCCGCCTCAGCCATCCTGCGCACTGTAGATTCAGAACTCACCTTACTATCATATAGAAGTGGCCCAGCAACTGAACACTTTGAGCCGGAGAATCCACCTAAGCTACTGATTTAATTCTGTTTCTCTTTTTTCCAATACTTTTGAGGACCCACCTTCTTTATTGGAACACTGGAGTCTCTCCCCGCGAAACCCGATCAGTGTCATCAGTGTCATCTGCGGTAAGGTTTTGGTTTTGCGAGCTGCTGAGTGCTTAAGTGCTCCCTCGCGTTATACTTCATGGTTCGGGAGAATTGATATGGCATCCTCTGCAGTTACTTACGCAAAAGAAAACCAGCAGCGCTTTCTCGGTGAACTCAAAGACCTGCTCCGCATTCCCAGCGTCAGCACCCTGCCGCAGCATAAAGACGATGTGCAGCGCGCCGCCGCCTTCATCGCTAACCAGATGCGCGCCATCGGCCTGGAAAATGTCGAGATCATCGCCACCCAGGGACACCCGCTGGTCTACGCCGACTGGCTGCATGCTCCCGGCAAGCCTACCGTGCTTTGCTACGGACACTATGATGTCCAGCCCCCCGATCCGCTCGACGAATGGAAGTCTCCACCCTTCGAGCCTACCGAGCGCAACCAGAACCTCTATGCCCGTGGCGCCGTGGATGACAAAGGACAGATGTACATGCACCTCAAATCCATTGAGGCGCTCATGCGCTCCACCGGCAAGCTGCCCCTCAACGTGCGCCTCATCGTGGAAGGCGAGGAAGAAGTGGGCGGCGAATCCATCGCCAAGTTTGTCCGTGAGCACTCCAGTCGGCTCAAGGCCGACTTCGCTCTGGTGTCAGACACGGAAATGTTCGCCCCTGACCTTCCCACTCTATGCGTCGGTCTACGCGGCATGGTTTACACCGAAGTCGAGATGACCGGAGCCATGACCGATCTGCACTCCGGAATCTATGGCGGTGCTGCCCCCAATCCCTTTGAGGCGTTGGCCCGCATCATCTCCAAGTTGAAAGATGAAAACGGCAAAGTCCTGATCCCCGGCTTCTATGATCGCGTTGCCAAGCCTAGCGGCGACGAATTGAACGCCTGGAAATCACTGCCCTTTGATGAAGAGCACTATCGCAAAACCGAAGTCGGATCAAAGGAACTCACCGGTGAACCCGGCTACTCCGTGCTGGAACGCACCTGGGTGCGTCCCACTCTCGAAATTCACGGTATGCCCGGCGGATTCATCGGTGCAGGCGCCAAAACCGTGATTCCCGCGAAAGCGTCGGCCAAGATTTCCATGCGCCTCGTCCCCGACCAGCGCCCTGACGAAGTCTTCAAGCTCTACAGCGACTTCGTAAACTCCCTGAAGCCCAGAGGCGTTGATTTGAAAATCAAGCAATACAGCCTCGCCGATCCCATCGTGATCCGCACCGACAATGAATACGTGAAGGCCTCGACCGAAGCCATGAAAGAAGTCTTCGGCAAAGACACGGTCTACATTCGCTCCGGAGGCTCCATTCCCATCGTCGCCGATTTCGAAAAGTACCTGAAGATTCCCAGCGTAATGATGGGCTTCGGCCTGCCTGACGACAACCTCCACGCCCCCAACGAAAAATTCCACATTCCCAATTTCTACCGGGGAATCGAATCGATCATTCGCTTCTTCGAAAAGTTAGGACGATAAAATCGGTAGATCGGGTGATCTGACCTGGAACAATGAGCTTAGAAAAGCATCAGGAGCTGCGAAAGCGGACAAAGGATTTCGCGCTACGAATCATTCGCATGTCGCAAGCTTTGCCCAACAGGCGTGAAGCAAATGTGATCTGCAATCAAATCCTGCGCTCCGCTACCAGCATGCCGCCAATTATCGTGCTGTGGGCCGGGCACGTTCCAGAGCTGAGTTCATCGCTAAACTCGGGGTCGTTGTAGAAGAAGCCGATGAAACAGTGCTTTGGTTAGAATTGCTGGCCGAAAGCGGAATAGTCGAGCCCTCTAAACTCGAAAACCTGCTCGCCGAAGCGAATCAACTTCTCTCAATCTTCTCCGCCTCCCGCCGCACCGCGAAAATGTAAGGATTGCCGTCATAAGGCGCGATCGTTGGAATCGCCGGATCGGAGGCCAATATCGTAAACTTGTGCCAGTTACTTAGAAATTGGCTGCGGGAGCGGAGCATTCTCATTTACGGCTACCTTCGGGACTGACGCGTTCTTTTGTCCAAGTTTATCGATAGTCTGAGTCTGAAAGATTACGGCGAACCTCTGTCTATCTTCCTCGAATCTAAGTCGGTCTTCCCGCATTACCTCTAGTTGATGCTGAAGAATTGGTTTTAGCGTTTCATGCTCATTGGCGTGAATTTCAGAAATTTGCCTCATTCCGAAGTACATCACGATCAAAGCTAAGACAAGGGGAACGACAAGTGATCCATTAGCAAGTTTCCAAAGCCACTCAGCGCGCTCACGGGTTGAGCCAGGCATTGGCTGATTGGGAACCAACGCTGATTGCACGACAGCATCGCCGCCATTTCCAATTCTGCGGTTCTCACTTGCCCCTTCAAAAGCATTTTTCAAAGAAGGTGGTAAGTCAATGTCAAATGTTAGTTGATCTGCAAATTCTTCAGTAAAAACACTACTGAATGCAAGTGGCACAAAAGCTTCCAGAAACACACGAAATGAATCAAAATTATCATTAAAAACTTTAGCTGCCTTCTCGATGGATCCGACCGAAAGTCCCATTTCCAGACTTGAATATCCGAGAATTTTGGCTGCGAACATCATTCCAGTTGCATCGGCAATTCGCGTCCGTGCTTCACCAATCGCTGGATTTGCCCGAAGCAGTTCAATGCGATAATCCAGGTATTTTGAATATGCTTCCGAAAACTGGAACGCGCGTTCAGCCCGGGAGTCTGGTCCCAAATGCATATAAAAACGTTCGAAGTCAAAATAAGAATTGGAAGACTCGATCTCTGTTTTTTTGAGCCCCGAAGAGATGCTATCGACTAACAAAGTTTGTAGTGTTGGACCAAACTCTCTGCAAAGCTTGCCTTCCAAGTCTGAAATCTTCTTGTTTGAAAATTCCTCTGAATTGCGCAGAGGCGACCAAAATTCATTCCGTGGATCCTCTGACCGAAACCCGCGCTCACGCGTTTCGATATGAATTCTTACAGATTCGACCGGCATAGGTTCACCTCTTAGCATTGATTGCAATGGGCACTGATTATATGCCCGCAGATGGGCCTGAGCTGATTGGTTATTGCCAGATCCTCCAATACAAATTCCAAGAGAATTTTCAACCAACCAAACGTCAGGGGGATTCGAAACAGTTGCGCAAACGAATCTGCGTCTCCTCGCACCAGATCACCCGATCACCCGGTCACCAGATCACCCGATCTAAGATTTCCCTGATTGCACTTGAATTGGGCATTCTTCAGGAGTACCATGTTCTGGCTCTCCGATTCTCCCCTCCTCTTGGTAGTCCAACACCTCATCGGGAATATTTTCGGCCAAGTGGTGCAAACATTGTGCGAGATGCTGTACGTTCGGCTATTTATCCACAACATATTGTGGGCTTATGGCTTGACCCCCGTTAACTCTGAAGGTACATTAACGGGAACAGGACGACCTCTACTCCAGCTAAGAGGCCCACGCTGTTCGCACTCATAAATCCACCCCGTTGTATATGGGGGGTTGACTTTGGCCTATTTCTGAAGGAGTAGGAAAGTTGCTCAAACTAAAGAAGTTACAAATCCTCGGATTTAAGTCGTTCTGTGATCGTACAGAACTGAGGTTCCCTGGTGAGGGCATCGCTGCCGTGGTCGGCCCCAATGGCTGCGGCAAATCCAATATCTCTGACTCTATTTCATGGGTATTGGGCGAGCAGTCGGCCAAGAGCCTGCGCGGCGTCCGCATGGAAGATGTGATCTTCGCCGGCACCCGCGACCGCAAGCCCACCGGCATGGCCGAGGTCTCCCTCACCCTCATTGATCCTCAGGCTTACGAAGGCCTCATCCCCGCCGAAACCGAAATCGATATCCGTGATGACATGCCGGAAGACGATTGGGACGAAGCCTCCATCCGTGCCTCTGCCGCTGAGGCCACCGACGCTCATCTGGCCGAAGTTCAGCCCGGCCCTCTGGACCAGATCGAATCCGAAGGCGAGCCTGATCCCCAGGCCGTAGCCGAAAACGCTGCTGAGGCGAACGCCCAGGAAGACGCTGCAACACCAGCAGACGATGCGCCCGCCACACCAGCACCGCAGGCCGAAGCTGCCCCAGCGACAGAAGCGCATGTTGAAGCCAATTCGGTTGTCCTGAAGATTCGTCGCCGCAAGTTCAAGCCTACGCAGTTTTCCAAGGGCGAGATCGTCGTGACCCGCCGCCTGTTCCGTACCGGGGAGAGCGAATATCTCCTGAACGGCAAGCTCTGCCGCCTGCGTGACATTCAGGACATCTTCATGGGCACCGGCCTTGGCCCTGAGTCTTACGCCATCATCGAGCAGGGACGCATCGGCCAGATCCTGAGCAGCAAGCCTCACGACCGTCGCGCCATCATTGAAGAAGCCGCCGGCATTACCAAGTTCAAGACCAAGAAGCGCCTTGCCGAAGCCCGTCTGGAGCAGTCGCGCCTGAATCTGGCCCGCATCAATGACATTTTTGACGAAGTCACCCGCCAGATGAACTCGCTCAAGCGCCAGGCTGCCAAAGCCGAGCGCTACGCCAAGCTGCGTGATGAGATGAAAGAAAAGCTGCGCATCGTCCTGGCCAGCAAGTTCGCCCAGATGTCCGCCGAGGAAACTTCTCTCAGCGTCTCCATCGAAGGCATGGCCGAAGAAATCCGCACCCGCGCGGAACTGGTCAACGCCAAAGAGACCGAGCATTCCGAGCGCACCCAGCGTGGCTATGCCATTGAGAGTGAGATCGCGCAGAACCGGCAGGCGCTGAATGCCATCGCTCTTGAAACTGATCGCGCCACCTCGCGCCACGCCACCAATGAAGAGCGCTGCTCCGAGCTGGACGCCCGCTCTGCCGCCGCTCACGCCGAACTTGAACGCGCCCAGACCCGGTTGCTCTCGCTCGAAACCGAATCGCAGGCCAACCGCCAGTTCGCCGAGTCAGCCGCTGCTGAAGTCGCCGCCGCCCAGCACGAGTGGCACATACGCCAGCACGAATCGCAAGCTGCAGCCGCCGCTCTGGCCGATGTAGAGCGCCACCAGGAAGCCCGCCGCCAGTCCGTGCTTCAGGTCATGTCCTCGACTTCCCAGGTGCGCAACCAGATCACTCAGGCGGAAGAGCATATTGCCTCTCTCGACCGTGAAGCCTTGCGCCTGGATCGTGAAATCTCCACTGCCCAGGTGGATATCGAGAACTTCGGCGGCAAGCGCGGACAGATCGCCTTTGAATTCGAGTCCATTACCCAGACGGTAACGGCCCTCGCCGCCCGCATCGAAGACATTCGCGGACAGATCACCAGCAAGCGCAAGGAAGAAGATGAAGCCAAGCACCACCTCGACAGCCTGCGCGCCGAATACGCCACCGCTTTGGGCAAGAGGAACTCGCTCGAAGCAGTAATCAACGAGCATGGCTACTCCACTGAATCGGTGAAGCGGCTCTTCCAGTCCAGGGCCATCGGCAACGGCTTCTCTCCCGTCGGTGTACTCGCCGACTTCCTCGAAGTCGATACCCGCTATGAGAGCGTGGTCGAAGATTTCCTGCGCGATGAACTTAACTACGTGGTCGTGAAGTCCTGGGACTCAGCCAACGCCGGCATGCAGCTCCTCCAGACCGATGTCGATGGCCGCGCCACCTTCCTCGTCCATCCCGAAGATGCCCAGGCCAAGTTCTCCTTTGCCGTCCATGATGTCCCGCCGCCGTCCTATCCGCGCGAGCAGTTGGTCCCGCTGAAGAACTGCATTCGCGTCCTCAATGGTTTTGGTCGCTCGCTGGAAGTGATTCTTCCCAAGCTGCGCGATGGCTTCATTGCTCCCGACAAAGTCATGGCCCGTGGCTTTGCTCTGGAAAGTCCTGATGCCTACTTCCTCTCCGCCACTGGCGAGTGCTTCCACAACGTGACCGTCACCGGAGGCAAGCAGCGCAGCGAAGGCCCGCTCTCTCTCAAGCGCGAATTGCGCGAGGTGGTCAAGCTCACCAGCGAATTGGAAGCGGCCATGCAGAACGAGCAGGCCAGAATTCTTACCTTGGGCCGCGATCTTCAGGAGCTTTCCAAGCTGCTTGACAACCTCGAAGGCGAGCGCCGCGAAGCCGAGAAGCAGGCCATGACCTCCGGTCACGCGCTCAAGCAGATGGAAACTGAGTTGGTCCGCACCGGGCAGCGTCTCGATACTTACCGGCTGGAGCTGGAGCGCACCAAATCGGCCCGCAATGACCGGGAGAGCGTCCTTTCAGAAAAGCGCGATCACGCCGCCAAACTGGAGCAGGATCGCCTCATGCTCGATGCCAACATCACCGCTGCCCAGGAGCAGATCGCGTATCTCAAGAGCGCCCGTGATGCCGCCGCCCAGACCGTCTCTGAGACGGCTGCGAAGCTTGCCGGACTCGAAGAGCGCCGCCGCTCGGCGAACGCCAACCTGCAGCGCATTGAAGCGCTCTCTCTGGAGGCCGCGCAGCGCGTCGAGTCGCTCAAGTCGCAAATCGAATCCGCGGCTGCCGAAAAACAGCAGCGCGAATCCGAGAACCTGCAGATTGCCGGGCGCCTCGTTGCTCTCGCCACTGAGAAGGATGCAGCCGAAGCTGTGGCCGTCCAGCTCCAGCATGAGTCAGAGCAGGTGCGCGCCCGCATCGCCGGGATCGATCAGGAACTGAAGGCCGCCCGGCTGGAACTCGATAGCACCCGCGAGCGAAAATCCGAACTGGGCCAGCAGCTTGCCAAGCTTCAGTCAGACTTGGCCCACATGGGCGATCTCTGCCTCAACGAACTGAGCATCACTGCCGGCGAACTGCGTGCCAGCATTGATCTTCCTCTGGTGGAAGGCGAGCAGCTCACCGCCGAAGAAATCATCTATCGTGAGATGCGTGCCCGGCTCGAAGCCATGGGACCGGTCAACATGATGGCCCTCGAAGAATACAAGGAGACGCAGCAGCGCCACGAGTTCCTCGAGACCCAGCGCAAGGATCTGCTGGAATCCATCGAGAACACGCAGGCCACTATTAAAGAGATTGACGAATTCTCCCGCCAGAAGTTCTCAGAAGCCTTTGAGCGCATCAATGAGAACTTCCAGTTCACCTTCCGCAAGCTCTTCGGCGGTGGACAGGCCTTCATGCGCCTTACTGACGAACTCAACACCGCTGAAAGCGGCATTGATGTGGTTGCCTCTCCTCCGGGCAAGAAGCTGCAGAACGTGCTGCTGCTCTCCGGTGGAGAGAAGGCCCTCACGGCACTCTCGCTGCTGGTCGGCATCTTCCAATACCAGCCGAGCCCCTTCTGCATTCTCGACGAGGTGGACGCTCCCTTGGACGAAGCCAACATCGGTCGCTTTACCGAGTTGATCCGCGAAATGGCCGTGCAGACGCAATTCATCATCATCACCCACAGCAAAAAAACCATGAGCGTGGCCCCGGTGATGTATGGCGTGACCATGCAGGAGCCCGGCGTCTCGAAAATCGTCTCGGTAAAATTCAACCAGGAGGGCGAAAACACCCGCGCCGCCACTGCATAAAATCATCGATAGAGACATGGCATGCTACGTCTCTATTTTTTCGTTGAAGAATGCCGCTCCCCTTTTATTTCTCCTCTGGTGATCGAGCAGTCCGTCCTGTTATCAGTGTTGTTGTTCCGAAAATAGTTTCACCCGGATGTCTGCTGGTTTTGAGCCATGCTGTTCATCTGTGTTGATCAGTGGTAAAGGTCTTGATTTTTCAGCGTAATCGGCGTTCATCAGCGGCAAAAAAATCTGTGGCGCCCCTCCGGGGACTCTGTTCCCCTGTATTGCTATATCCAAAATTCTTGTTTTCCTGCAAAGATTTTCATGCTGCTTTTGCATCCTTCCATATCCAGCTTTGGCGACCCGAGAATCTTGAGAGACTAAACAGTGCCGGATCAAATATATATAAGCTACTTTTGTTACCTCTGCGTCCTTTGCGTCCTCTGCGGTGAAAGGTTTTTGGGTGTGGCGAGTGCGGTACATAGGGAGCAACACACCGCCAAATTCAATACACATCAACTACTTTTGTTACCTCTGCGTCCTTTGCGTCCTCTGCGGTTAAAGGTTTTTGGGTGTGGCGGGTGCGGTCCATAGGGAGCAACACACCGCCAAATTCAATACACATCAACTACTTTTGTTACCTCTGCGTCCTCTGCGCCCTCTGCGGTGAAAGCCTTTGGTTGTGGCTTCGCTACCCTGTGTTGAAGAAGTTTTTTCGGATTCCACACAAAATTTTCCCGCTCACGCGCATCCAAACTTCCGGTCGGTTAAAATAGATTACTCAACCGTAAACTATCGCTGAAAGCTTTTCCGTCATTGCATGCTCCAAACCCCGCTCTGGATGCGGGGTTTAACCCTCTGCTGATTTTTTCGGCGCAAAAAGTCTGGAAACGCGGATTCGTAGTTGTTGACTGATATTTTACTTGGTTGACAAAACCGGACGAGACGCTAGAATACGCGTTCGCCTACATTTTTCTAATTCCAACATGAACAGTTCGACGACATTGAACCGGGTCCTCCTGCAAACTGATTTTCCGGATTTCACCCTTCACGCCCGTGGCAAGGTGCGAGACCTTTACAGCCTCAACGGCCACCTGCTGTTTGTTGCCACGGACCGCATTTCGGCCTTCGATTATGTGCTCGCCACCGGAATTCCCGAGAAGGGCCGAGTCCTCACGCAGCTCTCGCTCTTCTGGTTTGAGTTCCTGAAAGGCACAGTCGGCAACCACCTCGTCACCGCCGATATCCATCAGTATCCTGAACCGCTGAAAAAATATTCCGACCAGTTGCGCGGCCGCTCCATGCTCGTGAATAAAGCGCAGATGGTGGACATTGAATGCGTGGTGCGCGGTTATCTCTCCGGCTCCGGCTGGAAGGAATACCAGCAGACCGGAAAAGTCTGCGGCATCGAGTTGCCCAAAGGTCTGCGGGAGTCGGACAAGCTGCCTGAACCGATCTTCACTCCGGCCACCAAGGCGCTCAGCGGTCACGACGAAAATATTTCTTTTGCTGAAATGTGCAAGCGCACCGGCCCGGAGTTGGCCGGAACCCTGCGCGATCTCAGCCTCAAGGTTTACCAGAAGGCCGCCGATTATGCCGCCGGCCTTGGCATTATCATAGCTGATACAAAGTTTGAATTTGGTCACACTCTCCAGGGCCTCGTACTGGCTGATGAGGTCCTGACACCTGACTCCTCGCGCTTCTGGCCTGCCGACAAATACTCACCCGGACGCGCCCAGGAATCTTTCGACAAGCAGTATGTTCGCGACTATTTAGAGTCAATCAAGTGGAACAAGCAGCCGCCCGCGCCCTCACTGCCGGAGGACGTCGCCCTCAAGACCAGCGAGAAGTACATCCAGGCATACAGAATTCTGGCCGGACGCGAGTTGCCGCCGTTGTAAGAGACCTTAAGCTCATGAATGCCGTTGATTGGATCATCCTGGCGGTCATTCTGCTTTCGGTTTTCCTTGCAGCAATGCAGGGGTTTTTCTTTGAAATTTTTTCTCTGGCCGGGACCATCATTGGTTATCTGTTGGCTGCGTGGGGTTATGGGCGCATCGCTCCGCTGTTTATGCCTTACGTGAAATCAGAAGCCATTGCGGACTTGGCCGGGTTTCTCACGATTTTTGTGGCAGTCGTTCTTCTGGCTGGCATTGTTGCCAGGATTGTCCGCTGGGCAATCAAAGGAGTGGGACTGCGCTGGGCAGACCGGTTTCTGGGAGGCGCCTTCGGATTGCTTCGAGGCGTTGTAGTCGTTACCGTTGGAGTCATGGCATTCGCTGCTTTTGCTCCTGATTCGCCGCAGATAGCCAGATCGCAGTTGGCAGGATATTTTCTGGTAGCGGGACAGGGCGCAAGCTGGCTGGCTCCGGAGGTAGTGAGGCAAAAGTTTCGTGATGGCGTCGTTAAGCTGCGCCAGGGAACGCAAGCCAGGTAGGGTGGTCCTCCAGGGCCGTACAAACAAAATTTTCTTTGACCACGCGAAAGAGAGGGACTCCGTGAAGGACCAGCTTGAAGCACTCGTAGCTCAAATGCACACCACTGGAATTCTTTATTCTGAAGCTGTCCGCGAATTTAAAAAGCGCTTCATCATGAATGTGCTTCAGCAGAACAAAGGCAATCAGTGCAAGGCCGCCCGCGAACTCGGCATGCACCGCAACACTCTTTCCCGCACCATCACCGAACTCAATCTCGATGTCCGCCAGTTCCGCGACGGAGCCCGCCGCCCCGTACGCAGCGAAAAGCCACCTGTAGCCTTGCCTCTCGAAAAGAAAATCGCGCGATAAAGAATCGCCGCAATTGCCGCAGGGCCATTGCCAAAATTGCCACAATTATTAAAATTGCCATAATTGAGGTAGAGCTATTTTTTGTGTGTAGCTACCTTTGCGTCCTTCGCGCCTTTTTTGCAGTGAAAGCTCTGGGGGTAAGGAGTTTGGACTTTCCTAGAAGCTAGTAGCTAGTAACTAGCAGCTTAATTATGGCCATCAATAATGTCCGCCCAGGATTCTCGTGGAACTCGGCAGATTCTTATCTGTTCGATATCGATGGCACCCTCCTTAACACCCGTGACCCTGTCCACTACTTCGCCTTTACCAACGCCGTAAAAGATATTTTTGCCCTGGAAGAAAAAGACGCAAAAATAGATGGCCTTCCCGTGCATGGAAACACCGATGTCGGCATTCTAAGAGCAGTACTCAGGCGCGCCGGGATCGCCGATAGCGAGATCGACGCCCGCATGCCCAGGCTGATTGAGCAGATGTGCGCCGAGGTGCAGCGCAACCATCAGCAGATTCGCCCTGAGCTTTGCCCGTCGATTGAGGAACTGGTTTCCGGGTTGCACGCGCAGGGCAAGCTGTTGGGCGCGGCCTCCGGCAACCTGGAGCCCATCGGCTGGCTGAAGCTGGAAAAGGCCGGGCTTCGGCACATGTTCAGCTTCGGCGCGTTTTCGTACCCGCTGGAGTTCCGCCGCGACATTTTCAGTCACGGCATCCGCGAGGCAAAAAAGCGGCTGGGCGAGCACGCGCAGGTTTACGTAGTAGGAGATACGCCCTCAGACATCGAAGCCGCCCGCGCCGTAAACGTCCCGGTAATCGCAGTGGCCACGGGAATTTACAGCTTCGATGATCTGCTTGCGCTCCAGCCGGATGCGTGCTTCGGGTGCGGTACCGACATGCTCAACTCAGCAGCTGGCAACTAGCCACTGGCAATTAGCAGTTAGCTCTTGGTTTTGCTAATTGCTAGGTGCTAGCTGCCAAGTGCTTTAAAATGATGCTTTCCATGAAACACTGCCTCTATCTGGTCATGCTCCTTGCCTGCGCCATGTTCGCCGCAGACAAGCCGCGCACCGGCCCGTCGAAGCATGACTTGCAACTGGCGCAGAAGAGCTTCAATCATGCCCTTGAGCTACAGAAGCAGGGACACACCGAAGAAGCGCTGCAGGAGCTGATCGAGGCTGCCAACCTCGCGCCTGCCAATATGGAATACGTCACCGCCCGCGAGTTCATACGCGAGCAGATCGCCGCCGGCTACATCGAGAAGGGCAACCTGCTGGCGGAGGTCGGCAATAACGAACATGCCGCCGGGCTGTTTCGCACCGCGCTCAGCTTCGATCCGCAGAACGGCTATGCCCAGCAGCGCCTGCGTGATGTTGCCCCGGTCAACGACGATCCGGAAAAGCAGCACGTCCTGCAACTGCTGGCCTCCGTCGACGAAGTGGAGGTCAACCCCAAGCCAGGGAAACAAGGCTTCCACATTCATGGTGACAGCCGCGCTCTCTATGACGCCATCGGCAAAACCTTCGGTGTGATCGTGAGCTATGACCAGGGCATGGCCAGCCGCCGCGTCCGCTTTGATGTGGATGACCTCGACTTCTATCAGGCTATGCAACTGGCCGGCAAGGTCACCAGGAGTTTCTGGGCGCCCATATCAGACAAGATGGTCATCATCGCCGAAGACACGCAGGAGATGCGCCGCACCTATGAGCGTATGTCACTGCAGACGTTCTATGTCGGCAACGCCATCGCTGCCACCGATCTCAATGACATCGTTAACATGATGCGCACCGTCTTTGATGTGCGCTTCACTGCCATCCAGCAGAGCCAGAACATCATCCAGGTGCGCGCGCCTAAAGACCAGTTGCAGACCATCAACGAACTCTTTGATAACCTGGTAGAAGCCCGCCCTGAAATCCTGTTGGAGATCAAGGCCTATGAACTCGATTACGACAAGCTGCGCGATTACGGACTCAATCTTCCTGCCAGCTTCACCATCTTCAATGTCTTCTCCGAGCTCAGGCAGGTGCTGGGCTCCGGCGCTCAGTCGGTCATCGATCAGTTGAAGCGGACCGGAACCATCGATCCCAGCAAGATTCCCACGACTGCGCTCGGCAATCTGCAGGGGTCGCCGCTGCTGCAGCCATTTATCTTTTTCGGCAAAGGCCTGGGACTGACCGGCGTCACCCTTTCCCCCATCAGCGGTCATCTCAGCTTCAACTCCTCTGAAGCCAAGACGCTGGAGCACATCACCGTGCGTGCTGCCAGCGGCGCTCCCGCCACCATGCAGATCGGCACGCGCTTTCCTATCCAGATCAGTTCGTTCTCGAATGTCACCATTTCTAAAACCGGCAACACTGTCGCATCATCCACCATTCCCCAGATCCAGTATGAAGACCTGGGAATCCTCCTCAAGGCCACGCCGCATCTCCATACCGGCGATGACATCAACCTGGAGATCGACCTGCAAATCAAGGCCCTCGGCACGCAAAGCTTCAATGGTGTTCCTGTGATATCCCAGCGTGACTACAAGAGCACCATCACCGTGAAAGATGGCGAGCCCTCCGTGGTCGCGGGAACCGTCGCCGACCAGCAAAGCCACAGCACCTCCGGCTATCCCGGCCTTGGAGAGATTCCGATTCTTCGCGGCGTCTTGAGCACCAACTCCAGGCGCCATACCCGCACCGAACTCCTCATTGTGGTCACCCCGCACATTGTCCGCAAACCCTTCAAGCACATGGGACCGGGCAAGGTGTGGGCGGTAAAATAAACACTCAGCCTCAAAGGAGACGCCCATGTATCTGGCAATAGTGGCCATGTTCATCGTGCTTGTAATTCACAATGTCCTGCAACACAATAGAATGGCAAACTTGGAACGCCGGCTCTCCACTCTGGAAAACAATCAGGCAAAGGGCACCCCAACTTTTTCATCGCGCTCTTTGCGATAAGAGAGTTTGCTAGTTAATTATCTATATTCCTCTGCCATCTCTGCGTCCTCTGCGCCCTCTGCGGTAAGAGGTTTTATTGGTTGTGGCTTCGCCACGCTATGGTTAACAGTCGAATTCTTCTCTCCTTGCGACGAATTCTCCCGCGCAGCCAAGGGCGGGTGCTGTCCATAGGGAGCAACACACCCCCAAATTCAATACATTATCAACTACTTTTGTTACCTCTGCGTCCTCTGCGCCCTCTGCGGTGAAAGCCCTTGGTTGTGGCTCGCCACGCTGTGGTTAATCCTCATTACTTACGAAAGTAATCTTTATTCATGAAACTTTTTTGCTTTACTCTCGTCTAAGACAGCACAGCATGTAATGTTTGTATGGCGGTAGCAAATTGTCATTCAGGAAGAGGACTGTTCTATGTTAGGCTTGTTGCCAATCCATACCATGCAGTTGTTTTATCGTGCCTCATAAGTAGCTGATTCAAACCCTCAGGCGCGTAAGTAATCCCCTAAAAAATTACATTATTGAGGAGATAGTCTGAAAATGCGCAAGTTTGTCTGGATTTTTGCTATATCCATGCTTTTAACCCTTTCCGCTGCTGCCCAGGATTTCCCGAAGGCAGAGGTGTTCGGAGGCTATTCATATCTTCACACCAGCGTGCTCGGCCAGGGCTTCAGCTTCAACGGCGGCAGCGGTCAAATTACCGTGAACGCCAACAACTGGTTCGGCATCACTGGCGACTTTGGCGTTTATCACAATGGCGATTTCGGCGTGAACACCAATGCTGTCACTTATCTTTTTGGTCCCAAGTTCGCCTACCGCAAGAGCGAGAAAGTAACTCCTTACTTTCACGCGCTCTTCGGCGGCGCTCATATTGGTGCCAACTTCTCCGGCTTCGGCAGCTCGGATAATGCTTTTGCCTGGGGCCTCGGCGGCGGCGTCGATGCCAACGTCGCAAAGCACGTTTCCATCCGCGTGATTCAGGCCGACTACCTGATGACGCATTTCACTGACGGCAACAACGACCGCCAGAACAACGTCCGCGTCTCCGCCGGCATCGTCTTCCGCTTCGGCGGCAAGTAGTTCATCAGCAGTAATCCTGAAAGAGGCTGGCCGTCGAAGCCAGCCTTTTTTTTTGCACAACCAGCCTTGAAGATTGCCCAAGAGCGCGCAAAGGAATCTAGAAGCCATCTGATAAATGCGCTTAGCGCAATCGGTGGAAGAGCGGGCCTTCAGGCCCGCGTTACCGCCCGCGATAAAAAAGGGCTTTAGCCCGGGTGGCAACGCCGCAGCAGCATTTATGAGATGAGTTGTAAAATAAAAAGAACCTTACCGCTTGACATCTCGGTTGCCAATGAACCAGATGATCACGCTAATTTGCGCAGATTCAAATCTCACCGCTGACCAACACAGATTCACACAGCGTAGCGAAGCCACGACTAAAAGCTAACCACAAAGGGCACGAAGGTTTTACAAAGGGCACAGAGAAAAGCTGCTTGAGATCTGGGAAGTAAGCCGCGAATGACGCGAATAGCACGAATTTACGCGAATCAGAAGATTGGATAAGCGCAGAAAGGACCGCAGAAATTCTTGGCGTCTTGGGACGACTTTGATGTTAGCAATATAGATAAAAGAACCCAGCCGATTCCTGGCACAGAGTGCGGCCAGGAAGCGGGCGGGGGGAAGCATCAGGGCTGGGAGGGTCGGCTGACTACGTTGGGTCACACTGCTGTGCTTCGGGCAGCTTGGGCGCGTTCGGGTTCGCCGTGGATGAACCAGCGATAGAGGGTTTCGACCACCTGTTCGCGCAACTTCTCGGTTCCAGCGCGCTCTTCGGCCAAGCGGGTCAATTTACGACGGCCTTCCGTCAGCCGATATTCCAATTCATTCAGCAGCTTGCGGGCCTGGGACTCTCCCGATGGAATAGAGACAGGTCCCCGGAGACCTTCATTAGCAATCTGGTAAAGAAGCTCGGCTTCAGCGCGGGATGCGCACTCGTGGGCCCGACCTGGTTTCTTGCCGAAAAACAGCGTATTGGCCTCGAGGAAGTTTTCGGCAGCAGTGAGACGGACTTCGCCTTCGGGAAGTTCCACGGTCTTGGACATAAGAGCGTTTTCTTTTAACCAGAGAGGCAGCGGTTTTCTCCATTCCGGCTCAAGGTGCTCCCAAGCATCAAAGGCAAGTTCGAGTTGCGAAACGCGTTCGGTGCCTGTTTTTCTGCGTTGTTCCATCTTTTGAACTTCAACGATACGTATGTTTCGGTTGTGCAGTGTGAGTTCCCGATATAACTGATCCACCAATTCTGATCGACGTTTTGGATCGGTCACCCCAAGCATTTCAAATACCGCATCATCGAGGTCTCTCCGATCCTCCTGCAGGAGCTCAAATGGCATTTTGAGTGGCTCTCGTGCAGCTTCCCGGACTTCTACTGCTGTATGGCATCGCCTAAATCGTTCTTCAAGTATTTCCTTCGATTGCCGCTGCTGCATCCGCCTGAGTGCCGACAGCAGCTTTTTAGAAATACTAGAAGAGATATTGATTGGATTGGGAACCTCCAATGTAAGAACATCAACAACTTCGGTCTTCAGATTACCTTCAGTGCCAGCATATCGACCGTAGAATGTTTTAATGAGGGCTATCAGTGTGGAATTAAGAATTGCTATCAAAGCTCCCTTGTCCAGATCGACTTGAATGGATGTAAGTCAAATAGATTATGATTGCAACTCAAATTTTCCGGATTCGCGGCGATAATGTGGCGATACTGCTGTGCCATGGGCCAAAATGCAATTCCCGGCTCAAGTCCGGTAACGTTATACCAGAGTTCTCGTGATTGACACGTGGAACGCTCCGGTACAGGCACCGGCTTGGATTTTTTGGATGTGAAGGTCTGCCTACTGCCCCAGCGGATATAGTCGTAGGCATAGGTACCCTTGATTTCGTGGAGCGGCTTATCCACCCAGAGGACGACACGGTCTAATTCTTCCGGCCTGACTATGGGGCGGTCTACTTTCATCAAGCTGTGCAACTCAGGGCGTACGAATTCCTTCTCGATAGGATGAACAGTTTTATCGCCAGCCTGGATAATCAGTACCGCACCCGATTCCACTTCAGAGCGCTTGCAACTGCGCATCAACAAACTTTTCGGCCAATCTTTCTCGGTAGGATAATCTGCCAGCATGTCCTTCGAGACATCACGAGGCATGAAAAACGCGTCGCAACCAGACTTTATTCCAAAGCGGATAGATGCAATATCACCCAGACGGATGAACTTATCCCCAAATTCCCGCATGATCTCGAAATAGAAATCGGGAGCACGAAGGTAGCGGCCCCACTTGCCGCCGCCATAGCCACCTTCATGGAGTTCCTGCTGTTCTGCTTTGGCTCCAGCAACATCGCTTTCTGGCTCTTCGTCTTCATCCTCCGGCGCATCATCCAAGGCAGCGGCGAGCGTTTTTTGACGCGCAAACATCTCACCCAGCGCAATCCCCTCCTGCCATAGCTCTGATTGCTTCTTCACTACGATTCTGAGCTGATCGGTTGAATAGTCTGTCTTCTTGCTCAACACGAGATCGCGGAGCTCTTCTGCGGCCTGCTGCTTCTGTTCTTCGTCTTCACGCGCGCCAAGAATAGAGGCTAAGGGCTGTTTCAGACGAACAAAGCGAACAAGATTCTGGTCGCGCCTGGCCGCATCGGCACAGCGTTGGAGGATGGTAACCGCCGTTTTTGACCCGGGCATCTTCAAACCATGGTTCATCTATGCTCTCGATTACCGCGACAAGGCGAAAGTTCTGAAGAACCCAATGCTGGAGGGCAAAGCCGTAGCGCACGTCGAGCCAGCTTGAAGAGGTGAGAAACCCAAACCAGCCGCCTTCGCGTAAAAATTGCGTTGCAACCGGCCAGAAGTAAACGTGAAGATCACTCTGACCGGTTAATTTCAATTGCGGAAAAGCCAGTTGCGCAGCATGGGCAATGTACTCCTTAGTTTGGTCATCAATCACGCCAGTCTCGCCGCGCCTGGGAACCAGTTCCTGCCTGACATAAGGCGGATTACCCACTATGGCGTCCAATTCCGGAAGCTCAATTACCTCGCGTTCCCTCTCACCCGATGCAGTACGCGTGGCCTTGGGCAGAATGCAGAATTCGCGCGAGTCCTTACGTACAAGGAAAAAATTCTTCCGAGCCATGCGCGGATAATTTTCTCTACCGCTAATATTACGGGCGGCCAAGTTCAAAGTGGCGAGGTGTGCAGGGAAGGGATTGATGTCACAACCGTAGAGCTGTTCCAAAGCTTCTTCGTGAGTCAACATGGTATCGAGCTGGCATTTGCGATAGTAGGCCCGCACGAGAAAGCTACCGCTGCCACACGCCGGATCGAGGGTCACACTATTGCTTTTGCGAATACAGAAGGCGTTGATGACATCAACGATATTTTCATCGGTATAGTGCTGGCCAAACTTGTGCCGCTCTTCCGGGCTGATCAGCTTTTGGAAGACCCCGCCCAGAACGTCAGTAGGAATCTCTTTGAACTGGAATTTCTCAACTGCTTCTATGAACTTGCGCCATGCTTCAACGGCGTTGGCGCCGGAGAGGGCGGTCAGCGCTGCCCATTCACCCTGGCTTTCATCAGGAAAGAAGACCGGTTCGTAGTCTCCAGTGGCCTCAACGGCCTCCTGAAAACGGCGCTTAAGCACTTTCAAGGCCGCATTGGCATTGTTCGCGCTCTTCGGAATAGCCAATTCAGGCAGGTAATTCCGGCGGCGGACTGCCTGGTAGAACAAAATACGGTTGCTCAGCACATACACCATGCTGTGGGCGGCACGATCTACTGCTCCGCGCCATGAATCAATGTCAGTGCGATCAAAGTTCCATTGCTGATCCACCATCCACTGCCGGAGGCGGGAGTCGAAAGCTTTATCCTGCTCGCACTTGACCAGCAGGTAGTCCTGAAGTTCGCGCACAGGACCCAGAGGACCGGTCAGATGGCTTTCGAGGACAGCGATGTAGAAATCAGAGGGAGCGAGAGAGAAATCACCCTTGGTCTTGCCGCGAACAATCTCACCAATACCAGTGAACACTTGCGGCAGGAAGTCGGAAAAAATCTTTGTATGAATATTGGCAAGGGAAATGTCCGTTGGGCTGTTGAGCTTCAGACCAAGTTTCCAATGTCCCACAAGACGCTCATGCATGGTCGGAGCGTCCCATTTCGAGCGGTCAAACAAGGCCCACTCCTCTACATTCCAAGTAAAGAAGTACTGGCAGTTTTCCCTGGTGGCTTTATCAAATGCGTCCTGCATGAGCGCAGGATCGAATGGGGACCTGCCCAAAGGTGTGCCGGGGAGTTTGACCTCTCCGGAGATAAGCAGTTTGCCTCTCCCCTGCTCGCTACGTCCGTAGATGCGAAGATCCGATCTTTTGGCGCTTCCCCTGGAGAACTCCTCGATTTCGGAGGAGCCGAAAGGGAGGTCGGAATGGAGATCAAACCATTTATCAGCCCATTTAGAGACCGATGAGCAGAAATTGACCTCGTGTTTACGGTAGTCTTTGGGAGGCATGCAGTTAGTAAGTAAATATCATCTGCTGAAGGGAAAGGCAATCAGCATTGTCACTGACGAGGTGAGTATGGCGAAGTTCTATGATGTGCCAATCCGGTGGAGAGATAAGACCTCCGATGTGGGACGTGGGATCGGAAATAACGTAGCGTCGAAGTGCAGGTGCAAGGCGGTTCTTCTCGGGCCGCATGGGGACCTTTATTCGATTCCACCCTGTCCTTCGTGTGGGCGGGAATTCAAAATCATGCGGGGCAAGAAGCCGCAGTTTGTGGCGCGGGGTGAGGTGATCAAAAATGCCGCGCCTCCGGCGCTCGGAGTATAGAGTGGAAGAAATGGAGTGCATGGAATTTAGTGGACGTAGATACAAAGATGAGATAGCAAGCTCGCGGCACTGGACAGAAAACACCATAAGGCAAAATCACCCGTAATTCCCCCCTGCAACAGAGCAGATGCGATGCATTCCTTGATGTCATACAATACCTGCACACCCTGAAAGGCACCCGAAATGGAATATCAGCGTCAATTAATCCTGCTGGAGTCGGCCGAAAAGTTCGGCGGGCGGCCGCCTGTGGAGTTTTGCGGACAGGTGTTCCGGCGGCTTCACCCGGTGATGGCCAGCTCTGTCCGGATGGCTTTTGAAGGGCGCAGCACCGCCAGCGGCGAGCAGCCTCGGTGGCTGAAGCGGGCCGCTGACGTGAGAGTGCTTGGATTTTCCGACCATCGCGGGAACACCATGCTGGAGCTTGAGGCGCAAAGGCTGGGCGATGCGGCAGAGGAAATCTACAAGCAACGGCGGCTCTGGAACGATCTGCCTGCTCCGGAGGAAACGGCTGTGAATGTGATGGCGCGTGTGGTTCATGACATACGCATGGCCAATGCGGAAAGTCAGGTCTATGACTCTGCCCTGCTGCGCGTAACGCAACATCTGGAACCGTTGTTTGCGCATGACCTGAGCGCAATCCGGTTGCCGGAGGCGCCGAACGATACGCAATTGCGGGAGGTGCTGGACCGTGATGTTCCCATTCATGCCAGGCAACTCTGCAACAGCACGCCACCGCCGCGCCAGATTCGGCTGGCCGGTACGCTGGACATGATCCGCTACAGCACAAGAGCCTTTGCTCTGAAGCTGGCGGAAGGTAAAGAAATTCAGGGAGTACTTGACCGGGAAGATATGATCGAGCCGCTCTCTCCGCTGCTCAACAAAAAGATCGTGATCGTGGGCAAGGCTGTTTACCGGCCTTCAGGCAGCGTTCTGCGCATTGATGTGCAATATGTCGAGCAGGATTCCGGAGAGCCTACTCTATTCAGCCGCGTTCCCCCTCCGATTGCCCGGAAGCCGTTCATCAATAAAATCAGAACCGAAACTGCAAAAGCCGGAATCGATGCTTTTTTTGGCATTTGGCCAGGAGATGAGACAGACGAAGAACTGCTGGGCTATGTTAAGGAACTCCGTGGATGAGAGGCACACTTTATTTATTAGATACAAATGTGCTGCTCGCTCTTATTCGCGGAAATGAGTTAGGCAAGTTCATACGACATACACTTTCCGTGGAAAATACTGCGACGCGCTTTCTGATAAGCATCGTCTCACACGGAGAGCTCTGGGCCATTGCGGAGCGGCGCAACTGGCAATCCAATAAACGCGATGCACTTCGGACAATGCTGGACAGAGTCGTAACGATTGATCTCAATGCGAATGAGATTGTCAGATCGTATGTCGAGATAGATGAATTGAATCAAGCCGCACAAAAAGGTGCGCGTCAAGTTTCACATAATGACATGTGGATCGCCGCTACTGCCAAGGCGTCCAATGCCGCGCTCGTGACAACCGACCAGGATTTTCTTCATCTCCATCCACATTATCTCGTGGTTATCTACATTGATCCACAATCCCGTCTCGCCAGTGCCACAACCGGAAACCAACCGGGAATTCAATAATAAGCGCCAAGGCTGGCCGTGCCGCCTCAGTATCTCCGTGCCTCCGTTGGTGCGCCTTTTATCTTGTTCCCTCTGCGTCCTCTGCGCCCTCTGCGGTGAAAGCTTTTGGGTTTCAGTCCGCGGATTCTGCTGTGGGCGTTGCCCTTGGCCCGGCATGGTGGCGGACGTCGGCGCCCCGCACCCAGAAGATTACGTCTTCGGCAATATTCGTCGCGTGGTCGGCCACTCGCTCTAAATTGCGGGAGATCAGCAGCACATCGAGGGCCTGCTGGACGCAGTCAGGATTCTGGTGCATCTTTTCGACCAGCACAATATGGGTTTCGCGGTTCATGCGGTCTACGATGTCGTCCATCTTGAGGATGGCTTCGGCGAGATCGGCGCGCCCTTCGATAAACGATTCAAGGGCGCGGCGCACCATGCCGGCGGCGGTGCCGGCGATGCGGGGGACATCCACGGGCAGATCGACCGGCGGCAGCTTGATGATGGAAAGGACGCGCTCGGCGATGTTGACGGCCTGGTCGCCGACGCGTTCCAGATCGGCGTTGATTTTGGTGCAGGCGGTGATGAAGCGCAGGTCTACGGCGAGCGGCTGCTGCATGGCGAGCAGATCGAGGGCGAGTTCATCAATCTCGCGCTCGATGGAGTTGATGGCCTTTTCGCCTTCCAGAACGTCAAAGCAGAGGTTTTGATCGCGCTTGCGATAGGCTTCAATGGCGCGGTCTACTGCCTGCTCAGCCAGGCCTCCCATGGTGAGAAGGCGCTGCTTGAGATCTTCCATGGCGTTCTGAAAACGTGTCCGCATTTTTATCCAAACCTGCCTGTTATGTAATCTTCCGTCCGTTTGTCGGAGGGATTGGTGAACATCTTCTCCGTCTTGTCTAATTCTATGAGTTTTCCCATGAGGAAGAACCCGGTAAGGTCGGCAACGCGCGCGGCCTGCTGCATGTTGTGCGTGACGATCACGATGGTGAACTGCTGCTTCAACTGGAAGATGAGGTCTTCAATCTTCGAAGTAGAGATGGGATCGAGCGCGGAGGCAGGCTCATCCATGAGCATGATTTCCGGCTCGATGGCCAGGGCGCGGGCGATGCAGAGGCGCTGCTGCTGTCCGCCGGAAAGGCTGGCCCCGGATTTCTTCTTCATGATGTCTTTGACTTCGTCCCAGAGGGCCGCGCCTTCAAGCGAGCGCTGCACCACTTCATCCAACTGGCGGCGGTTGCTGAAGCCGTTGAGCTTGAGCCCGGCAGCCACGTTGTCATAGATGCTCATAGTCGGGAAGGGATTGGGCTTCTGGAAGACCATGCCGATGCGGCGGCGCACGGTAACCGGCGAAACGCCTTTGCCATAGATATCAAGGCCGGAAATAGTGACTTTGCCTTTCACGGTGGCGTTGGGGAGGGTCTCATGCATGCGGTTGAGGCAACGCACAAAAGTAGACTTGCCGCAGCCGGATGGGCCGATGATGGCCGTGACCTGGCGGGAAGGGATTTCGAGTCCGATGTCGTGCAGGGCCTGGGTGCCGCCGAACCAGGCATTCAACTCCTGCACGCGGATGCCGGGATCCATATCAGTGTGCTCCCTTCAACATGCCGCGGCTGGTTGCGAACCTTACGAGAATCACGGTAGCCATAATGGAGAGGATCAGAACCAGCGCTCCAGCCCAGGCCATGCGGTGCCACTCCTCATAAGGCGAGATGGCATAGGCAAAAATCTGCAGGGGCAGGGCGGCGGTCGGTTGGTTGAGTTTGAGGTTCCAGAACTGGTTTCCAAAAGCGGTGAAGAGCAGAGGCGCGGTCTCCCCGGCAACGCGGGCACAGGCCAGCATGATGCTGGTGATGATGCCGGAGGCGGCGCTGGGCACGACCACGGAAAGCGTAGTGCGCCACTGCGGGATGCCAAGACCGAGAGCAGCTTCACGAACCGATTGCGGCACCATGAGCAGTACTTCTTCGGTGGTGCGGCAGACGGTGGGGATCATCATAATGCCGAGGGCGATGCCTCCGGCCAGCAGTGAGAAATGATGCTGGATGAGCACCACCAGCGCATAGACGGTAATGCCGATCACGATGGAAGGAATGCCGTTGAGCACGTCGGCGGTGAAGCGCACGATGTTGCCGGAGGCGTTGCGGCCGTACTCAGCGAGATAGATGCCGGAGCCCACACCCAGCGGTATGCCAATGAGGGCAGCGACACCCATGATCATGGCAGTGCCGACAATGGCGTTGGCCATGCCTCCCCCGGTCTCGCCCACAGGCTGGGGAATCCGGGTGAAGAAAGCCCAGGTGATGGAGCCGATGCCACGATAGATCACCGTTCCCATGATCAGGAAGAGCGGCATGAGCACCACCAGGGTGGCGCCGACAATAGCGCCGATCCCGAGGAAGTTCACGAAGCGGCGGCGGAAACTGATGTTATGCAATGTTCCTCGCAGGCATGCCGCGGGTAATGCTCCAGATCATGAACTGGGCAATGGCATTCACGATCAAGGTAATGGCGAACAGCACGAGCCCCACTTCTACCAGCGCACTCAAATGCATGTCACTGGTAGCTTCAGAGAATTCATTGGCGATCATGCTGGCCAGGGTGTATCCGGGAGCAAAGAGCGACCTGGCAATTTCAGGACGGTTTCCGATGACCATGGTCACAGCCATGGTTTCGCCAATGGCGCGTCCGAGGCCGAGAATAATGGCGCCAAAGATACCGGCGCGGGCATTGCGCAGTACGGCGATACGCAGCACCTCCCAGCGGGTAGCGCCCAGGGCCAGAGCAGCTTCACGTTGCTGCCGGGGCACCGCCAGCATGACCTCTCGCGAGATGGAGGTGATGATGGGCAGGATCATAATTGCCAGGATGATGCCTGCGGCCAGCATGCCAATGCCATATTTGGGGCCTTCAAAGAGGCCGGTCCACCCGAAATATCTGGCCAGGAAGGGCTGCCCTTCGGTGCGCAGCAAGGGAGCCAGAAAGAAGATTCCCCACAGGCCATAGATCACGCTGGGAATGGCAGCCAGCAGTTCCACCAGCAACGAGAGAATGCCGCGCAGCCTGCGCGGACAGATTTCAGTAATAAACAGCGCGGTACCCAGCGAGAGGGGAACCGCCAGCACCAGGGCCAGCAGAGACGAAACCAGGGTTCCATAGATAGCAGGCAGCGCACCGAAATTCTCAGCTACCGGGTCCCAGATGGAAGTGCTCAGGAACTTGAAGCCGAATTTCGCCATGGAGAGATGCGATTGCCGGACCAATTCAAAAGCGATCAGCCCCACGATCACCATCACCGACAGAGCGCAAAGGATGACCAGAGTGCGGAAAGTGCCGTCGGCAAAGGCGTTGTTCTTGGTCTGGAACTTGATCTTGAAGGCAGCAGGAACAAGGCTTAGCGGTTTGTCAGCGGCAGCGCCTGTGCCGTTACTGCTGGGAGATTCTGCGCCTGCCGGAGCGGAGTCCTGTTTGACCGGAAGCTTGATTTGGGCGCGCATGGTTAGTGATTTTAGGGTAGCAGGGGATTGTTAAAGCAGTGTTAAAGAGCAATTAGCAGCTAACAATGGCACTTAGCAAACCAAAACCTTTCACCACAGATGAACACAGATTCACACAGATAAAAAATGAAGGAAGATAAAAAGAAAACTGGCCTGCAGATTTCGCTGCAGGCCACTGAACTTCTTTGCCATGCATTCACCTCTGGCGACATTGATCAGGGGCTGAGTGCTGACTGCTGAGTGCTATTTTATGTCTTTAATCCGAGCCTTGATTTTTTCGACGACTGGTTTGGGCAGTGGGGCATAGTTGAGGGCGGTAGTCATGCCCTGGCCGCCGCTGATCATCCAGTTGAGGAAGTCGACAAACGTTTTCTCTTTGGTCTTGTCACTCCAATTTGTCGGCACCAGCAACCAGGTAAAGCTGCTGATCGGATAAGCGGCCTTGCCGGGAGCGTTGGTGATGGAGACGCGGAAATCATCGGGCATCTCTTTCACTGATGCGGCAGCCGCAGTGACGGAATCGAGGCTGGCTCTGATGAATTGTCCGGCGGCATTCTGAACGCTGCCGTAAGACATGTTGTTCTGCAGGGCATAGATCAACTCAACATAGCCGATAGCGCCTTCGGTCTGCTTCACCTGTCCGGCAACGCCTTCATTGCCCTTGGCGCCGAGGCCCACGGGCCAGTTCACGGCCGTGTTCTTGCCTACCTTGGTCTTCCAGGTATCGCTCACCTTGGAGAGGAAATCGGTAAAGATGTAAGAAGTTCCGCTGCCATCGGAGCGGTGGACAACAATGATGTCGGTATCCGGCAGCTTCACGCCGGAATTGGCTTTGGCGATGCGCCCATCGTTCCACTTCTTGATGTTGCCAAGGAAGATATCGGCCAGCACGTCGCCCGTGAACTTGAGTTCGCTGCTTATGCCGGGGATGTTATAGGTGGGCACGACTGCGCCCAGCACCGTGGGAATATGCAGCACCTTGAAGGGCGTGGCCTGAAGCTGTTGGTCGCTCATGGGGCCATCCGATGCGCCAAAATCAACCGTCTTGGACTGGAGCTGCTTGATGCCGCCGCCGCTGCCAATGGACTGGTAGTTGATCTGAACGTCCGGGTGCGCCTTGTGGTACTCATTGAACCACTTGGAGTAGATAGGGTAAGGGAATGTCGCGCCGGCTCCATTGAGATTTTCTTCAGCCGAGCAGAGCACGGTTAAACATACTATGGCTGCAAGTAGCCTGAGTAGTTTCATGTCTTATTTTTAATAGGATTTTGTTAAGGCAATATTAATGGCGGGTGAAAAAGGGATGAAAGAGATCGGGTAATGCAGAAGCATCCACAAGCCAGGAGAGTAACAGGGTATGACTTCAGTCATACCGCCATCAGCCTTAAATTAATGGCGGGTGAAAAAGAAATGAAACAGATCGGGTAATGCAGAAGCATCCACAAGCGAGGAGAGTAACAGGGTATGACTTCAGTCATACCGCCATCAGCCTTAAATTAATGGCGGGTGAAAAAGAAATGAAACAGATCGGGTGATGCAGAAAGCATCCACAAGCGAGGAGAGTAACAGGGTATGACTTCAGTCATACCGCGATCAGCCTTAAATCATTCGGCTTTAGCCGCTGCCAACTTCATCCTTCGCAGGTATGTCGAACAATATGGATACTCTTCAGCAGACCGCACCAGACCAGCCTTTACGGGATTATTTTCAATGTAGCTTTTATGAGCAAGAAAGCTTTCGCGATCATAGACACGGTCTTCGGAAAAGCCTTTCTGCCAGACTTCTCCTTGAAAGCCGAGTTCTTTCTTCGCCCGATAGGAGAAATTGCCTTTGATCAATTGAACGGCTTTTTCGATGGTGAGATCTCCATCAAGCGTAACCAGCAGATGGAAATGGTCAGGCATAACGGTGAATTCGTGAATTTTGAATTTACCGGAATAAGAGCGAAGTACATCAATGAATAGAGTTGCCATACGGTCAGATTGCAGCAGCGCTCTTCTTCCAGCGGTAGCCGAGGTGACGAAGAAAGTACGAGAGTCTTCGCGAATGGAACTCGGGTGAGATTTGCGAGAAGGACGCGCCATGCAGGGGCTAAAGCCCAAATCATTATAGTAGATTATCGGCACGACTGAAGTCATGCCCTGTTACTTGTCTCGTCAGACCACACAGCATTTCACACGACGCCGTTATTAAACATGGCACCGAACTAAAGCAGGACATTTCTAGGCTTCATTCGCGGCTTAGTTTTGGTGTTTCCACTGAAACGAGAGGGAGCGAGAAGAAGAAGGTTGCTCCATGGTGGAGGGCGCTTTCGACGCGGACGGCGCCTCCGTGGTTCAACACGATGTGCTTCACGATTGCCAGGCCCAGGCCGGTGCCGCCGGTTTCCTTCGATCGGGCTTTATCGACGCGGTAGAAGCGCTCGAAGATGCGGGGCTGATGTTCGAGGGCGATGCCGGGGCCGAAATCGCGCACATAAAACTCCACACAGTTTTCAGAGTGTATGTCTGGGCCATCAATGCTGCCGCTGCCGGTTTTTCTGCCGATGTCGCTATCACAAACATCGACATTGCGGCTGCTGATCTGTGCATCGCGGCTACTGCTGTCCTTGGGGCCAACACCGCAGGTTCTGGCGCCCAGCAAAATGCGCTTCCCTGCCCCGGCGTACTTGATGGCATTGTCAATGAGGTTGGAAAAGACCTGATGAATCGCGTCCGCGTCTACGATGACGGTCGCGCTCAGCGAAGCCTCGATCTCCAACTGCACGCCGTTGCCGTTTTCCTGGGCGGTCTGGCGGAAGTTGCGCAGCGCATCCTGAAGAAGCGAATCGACAGAGATGGGATGCAACTCCAGCTTGCGCTCGCCGGATTCGACGCGGGCGAGGGTCAGCAGATCTTCGGTGAGGCGGGACATGCGCGCAGCATTCTTTTTGATGATCTCGAGGAATTCGTGAGCATTGCCGTTCACCCCGGCACTGGTGTCAAGCAGGGTTTCGGTGTAGCCCTGAATGGAGGTCAGCGGGGTGCGCAGTTCGTGAGAGACGTTGGCGATGAAGTCCCGGCGGGTCTTTTCGACGCGCTCAACCTCGGTGAGATCGTGGAGCACGGCAACGGCGCCTCCATCGGGCAGCGGGGCGGTGGTGGCCTGAAGAATCTGTCCGGGAGCAAGAGTGGCAACCCGGGTGGTGAGCACTGCGTGGTTTTTCATCGAGTCGGTAAGAATCTGCAAGAGGCCGGGATCGCGAATCACGTGCACAACTGACTTACCGATGTGCGAACCACCGGGAAGCAGCCGGGCCATGGAGCCATTGAGCCAGCGAACCTTCTGGACGGGAGAGACGGCGATCACAGCCTCCTGCATGCTATTGAGCAGGGTTTCGAGTTCCTGGCGGCTGTATTCGAGCGCAGTGAAGGTCTCCTGAAGGTGGCGGGCAGTCTTATCGAGAGCGACGGCGACTTGAGAGATTTCGTCAGAAGAAGGATCGTCGATGCGGGCGGCGAAGTCTCCCTGGGCGATGCGCCCGGCAAAGCCCATGATCTTCTGCAAGCGACGGGAGATAGACTGCGCAGCAATGGCAGCCAGCAGAGTGGAAAGAAGCAGGGCGATGGCGGAGCCCTGCATCAGTTTGTTGCGGCCTTCAGCTACTGCGTTGCGGATAGCAGAGAGCGGATAGGCAAGGCGCACCGCCCCGTTTTTTACGGGCGCGGCAACATAGAGGAACTCGATGCCGAGAGTGTGGCTGGTGCGCGAATCGCTGCCGGTGGAGTTTTTCAAGGCCCGCTGAAACTCCGGGCGGGTGGCATGGTTCTCCATGGTTTCCGCATCGGCTTCAGAATCGGCCAGCACTTTGCCGGAGGTAGTAATCACGGTAACACGGGCGTCGGCTGATTTAGAGACACGGGCGACCAACTGCTGCAATTGAGGATTGTTTACGTCCTGCAGTTCATCGGCAAAAAGCGCAGCTTTCTGAGTAAGGGATTGCTGAATCTCACTGCGCAGCGAGCTTTCCCAGGTCTGGCGGATGGAGAAATCGATGATGATGGTGGCGATTACGACGAGAAAGAAAGCATAAGCGAGGAGCTTGAGGAAGATGCGGCTCCTCATTTGGGGGCCTCAAAGCGATAGCCCGCACCCCGCACCGTCTTCAAATAACGCGGATTTTCCGGATCGCGCTCGATCTTCTCGCGCAGCTTGCGCACATAGACATCGACGGAGCGGGGAGTGACAAAGCTGGTGTCACGCCAGACGGCATCCAGAAGCTGGTCACGGGTGAAGACCTTTCCGGCATGGCTGGCGAGATGGTAGAGCAGGCGGAACTCGGTGGCGGTGGTCATCTTAGGCTCGCCGCTAACAGTGAGAATCATGGAGGAGCTGTCAATCTCCAGATCGCCGAGATTGATGACCGCGGGCGGCAGCGGGCGTTCACTGCGCCGCAGCACGGCTTTCACGCGGGCCACCAGCTCGCGCGGGCTGAAAGGTTTGGTCACGTAGTCGTCGGCGCCCATTTCCAGGCCGACGATGCGGTCGGTCTCATCGGTTTTGGCGGTAAGAAAAATGATAGGAACACCTGCGATATTGTTGCCGCCCTGGCGAATCTGGCGGCAGAGTTCAAGGCCGTCGCCGCCCGGGACCATGATATCGAGAAGGAAGAGCGAGGGGCGGTCTTTCTGCGCCTCGGAGAGTACCTGGTTGGTGGTGGAAAAAGCGCGGACGCGGTAGCCGGCCACTTCCAGATGATGACGAAGCAGGCGGGAGATGTCGTTATCGTCTTCCACCACAAAGATCTTGTGATTCGAGGCCATCAGGATGCCCTTTTCTATGCCTGAGTTGAGTGGTGTTACCGGACAGAGTACATGAGAAATGTTAAGGGAGTGTGAAAGAAGCTGCCAGGGCTTTTGCTGTTAGCTATTGGCTCTTGGCTTCTGAATCGCAGAGGATGCAGCGCAATTTGGCCGCTGATGAACGCTGATCTATCCAGCAACACTGGGCAGAGTGGCTATATAAATATCCGCCGGGTATATCTACCAGAGGACAACCTCGAAACAATTGCGCAACATCTCGGAAGCAACTCTAGAAGAAAGTCCCATCGTTAGACCCACAATTCACCCCCAACGTTCCCAGTTTCGAGGAAACATTCATGCGAAATCTGCTTGCCGCTTTGTGTTTTGCTTTCCTTACAGTCATGAGTTTTGGTCAAAGCGTGACTGTGACTAACTCGATGGTCAAGGTGCATCCTGGAGATGGGCCTGGGCCGGGCACCAGCGCCGAGATCCATGCGGCGCAAAACGAATTTGAAGCTTTCCAGGTGATCGTGACCGGCCCGGCGACCGGGGTTTCCGCCACTGCGCCAACGCTGACCGGGCCGGGTGGCGCTACGATTCCGGCCTCTGAAGTGCGTTTGTACCGCGAGGCATACCTGAACATTACAACCGCCTCGAACACCGAGGGCAGCACCGGCATGTGGCCAGACGCGCTGGTGCCCGACGTGGATGAGACCAACAACGAAAAGCGCAACGCTTTTCCGTTTGACGTGCCTGCGGGCGAAAACCGGGTGATCTGGGTGGAGGTTCATGTGCCCAAAGGACAGACTGCGGGCACATATACCGGCACCTTGAGCGTTACGGGATCAGGCCTTGGAACCCAGAGCGTACCGGTGACGCTGCTGGTGTGGAACTTCGAGCTGAACTCGACCAGTTCGCTGGCTTCGACTTTCGGCATGGGATGGGATGATGCCTGCGTTGCGCATTTTGGCAGCTATGACGCATGCGGAGGCGATGCCGGGGTGGAGCGGATGCACGTGATGTATGCGGAGTTCATGCTCAATCATCGAATCACCGCGGACGTGGTTTACACCGGGCCCACGAGTTGCACAGGTTCAAGCTGCGACTGGACGCACTTTGATTCGGTCTATGGCGCTCTATTCGATGGAACAGATTCGAAGGTGAGACTGCAGGGCGCACAACAGACCTCCATACGGTTTGTATGGAGCGGCGGATACAATCCCGATCACTACACGGCCTGGGCGCAGCACTTCCGCTCAAAGGGCTGGTTTGACCGTACTTATGACTACACCTGCGACGAGCCGCCGGCAACCTGCGCGTGGACAGACATCCCGAACCGCGCTTCGGTGGTGCACACAGCCGATGCGCAATTCCGCACACTGGTCACCACGACCATTGCAGATGCGAATAATAACGGGGTGACCAGTTCGATCAACATCCTTTCGCCAGTGGTTAACTACATGGATGACAAGGCGGGCAATTCACAATTCACCGGCAACCAGCGGTCTACGTATAACTCTTTTCTCACGAACACCAATAACCGGCTGTGGTGGTACCAGAGCTGCATGAGCGAGGGTTGCGGCAACCCGCCGAAAGATCCTTACTTCACCGGATGGCCGAGCTTCATGGTGGACGTAAACGCGGTGCAGAACCGCTCGCAGGGCATGCTGAGCTGGCTGTATGGGGTGAGCGGCGTGCTGTATTACGAGACGACGCTGCACCTGGATACGGCGTGGAGCAGCGTCTATGACTTTGGCGGCAATGGCGACGGAACGCTGCTGTATCCGGGCAAGCCTTCAGTCATTGGCGGCACGACCGACGTTCCGGTGGCGAGCATCCGGCTGAAGATGATTCGCGATGGATTTGAAGATTATGAATACATGAAGATGGTTTCTGACCTGGGCGATCCAAACTTTGCACAACAGACCGGGCAGGCACTATTCCCTGATGTGTTCGCTTCCAACCAGACGCCTGCGGCGCTCTCGAATGCAAGAGAGCAGTTGGCGCAGCGCATCCTGCAATTGAAGGGACAAGGCGGGCCGACGGTGAGCATGACCGCACCGGCGAACGGCTCGACGGTTTCCGGAACCATCACGCTTTCGGCCACGGCCTCTGATCCCCATGGCGTAGCGGGAGTTACCTTCCTGGTGGACGGCACCGCGACCGGCAGCGAGGTCACCACTTCGCCCTACACCATGCAGTACAACACGACCGTATTGGCAAACGGCAGCCACACGTTTGCGGCACGGGCGCGCAACACAGCAGGAGCAACCACCACCAGCACTGCGGTTACAGTAACGGTGAGCAACAGCGGAGGCGGCACAGGAGCGCTGGCCGTGACCACGGCGATGGCTCTGTCGCCCGCGTCCCCGGTGGTGAACCAATCGACTACGGCCACGTTCACGGTGAAGAACACGGGAACAGCGGCCATGACGATTCAGTACTTCCTGGTGGGAGCGCGTGATCCGTCGAACGCCAACGTGGACTTCCCGGCTTCACCCACGGTTACGCTACAACCGGGACAGAGCTACACGTACTCCGGCTCGCGTTCGTTCGCAACTACGGGCACGTACTCAGCATGGCCTGCGTATTTTGACGGCACCAACTGGATCCAGCTTGCGACCCCGGTGAACTTCACGGTGGGAGCGGCGGGGCCGGGAAAGATCACACTGGTCACGGCGCTGGCGTTGTCGCCAACTTCGCCGGTGGTGAACCAGTCGACGACTGCTACCTTCATGGTACAGAACACGGGCGGCTCGGCGATCAGCGTGCCTTACTTCCTGGTGGGAGCACGCGATCCGGCGAATGGAAACGTAGACTTTCCGGCATCAGCTTCCGTGACCCTGCAGCCAGGACAGCAATACACGTATTCCGGCTCCCGCTCGTTCGCAACCACAGGCACGTATACGGCCTGGCCTGCTTATTTTGATGGAACGAACTGGATACAGCTTGCGACACCGTCGAGCTTCACGGTGCAGGCGCCATCACCGGGAAATATCACGCTGGTAACGGCGCTGGCACTCTCACCTGCGGGTCCGGCGGTGGGACAGTCAACCACAGCTACCTTTACGGTACAAAACACGGGAGGATCGCCAATCAGCGTGCAGTATTTCCTGGCAGGAGCGCGTGATCCTGCAAATGCCAACGTGGATTTCCCGGCGTCGGCGGCAGTAACGCTGCAACCGGGACAGTCCTACAGCTATTCAGGCACGCGGTCGTTCTCGACGGCGGGAACGTACACGGCATGGCCTGCATATTTCGACGGGACGAACTGGATACAGCTCGCGAATCCGTCGAGCTATTCGGTGCACTAAGGCAGCCCTTAGTACTTAGCCAGTAGCACTTAGCAAAACCTGCTTGGGGAAGCCTCGTGGCTTGTGAGGCTTCCTCTTTGCAATACTGATTTTCTTTTCGCCGCTGATGAACGCTATTAACGCTGAAAAACCAAATCAAAACCACAGATCAGATTTTCATGTAGGCCAAAAGCTAAGTGCCAAGTGCTATTTGCTAGCTGCTCTTGATGAATTTCAATGCGGCGGAGTTCATGCAGTAGCGCTGCCCGGTGGGTGCGGGGCCGTCGGGGAAAATGTGTCCCAGGTGGGCGTCACAGCGCTTGCAGGAGACGGCGATGCGGCGCATGCCGAAGCTGCGGTCTTCGATGGCGGCGACATTCTCTTCGGCGACCGGCGCATAGAAGCTGGGCCAGCCGGTGCCTGATTCAAATTTCGTTTCGGAATTGAAGAGGGCGGCGCCGCAGCAGGCACAGCGGTAGAGACCGTGCTCGTGGTTGTCCCAGTATTCGCCGGTGAAAGGACGTTCGGTGCCCTCGTGGCGGGCGACTTCAAAGACATTGGGAGGGAGTTCGGCGCGCCATTCAGTTTCGCTTTTTACGACCTTGGGAGCTTCGATGGTCTGCTGGCGCTCGCCGGAATCGGAGAACTCGACGATCTTCACTGTATTGGGCATGGAGACAGTATAAATTTTTACCGCGGAGCGCGCAGCGATCGCAGAGGAAACAAGTATTTAGTTCTTAGAGCATTTTAGTTCTTAGAGCATTTTAGATTGAGGTGTAGGGAATTCACTCACCCCCTTGTCATTCCGACCGCAGTCCGACCGACGTAGGAGGGAGGACGGAGTGGAGGAAACCCGAGGATGTCTGCTTCACCATTGCTATTACAAGGTGTTCTCACGGAATTGTTGAAAGCGCACGCATGATGCTTGCAAGGTAATGAGCGGAGCGAAAGAACCGGCATGCAACTTGGCAATCCCTATATTATTTTCGAAACTGCTCTACGCGATCAGAATCGTCATTCCGACAAAACAAAAGATCGGCGATAGTCATTTCCCGGCGTGGTCGATTTCGAATTGGACCAGGGCTTTGAGTTGGTCGTAGGGGATGTTGGCGGGGCCGACTACGCGGCGTCCGTTGATGAAGACGGTAGGCGTGGAATTCACGTCCACGGATTTCCCCAAGTCCATTGATTTATTGACACGGGCGGCGGTTTCAGGAGTGGCGGCGCAGGCTGCGAGCTTCTGCGCATCGAGACCGGCGCCAGTGGCGAGTTCCTTCAGTTTGTCATCAGCCGTGGCCAGGGCGATGCTGCCCTGGTTTTCGAAGATACTATCAATGTACTTCCAGAAAGCATCAGGATTCATGCGCGCAGCGCAATCGGAGTACTCAGCGGCTTTCATTGCCCATGGATGGATATTCGCAGGCAGCGGAAACTGCTGGAAGACATAACGCACCTGGGGAAAATCGGCAGCCAGCTTTTCCAGAATGGGCTGGGCGGCCTTGCAGTGCGGGCACTCCAGGTCACTGAACTCAATCATGGAGATGACTGGAGCCTGCGGACCGCGGGCCGGGCCATCGGCGGCTTTCAGCTTCTGCCGGGCGGGCGCAAAGGGATTGGGGCCGAAGGGTATGAGTTCGCCCACAATGGCGTTCTGGCCATCGGCACTGATATAGAGATGCACCGGAGCCTGCTTGTTCATGGAGAGCAGCACATCGGCCATGCCGGGGATAGGCGCTTCGCGAACCTCATAGATCTGCCAGGTGACGGCGGGATCGTAGCCGAAGTTGCGCGTCATGGCAGCTTCGATCTGTATCCTGGAAGGAAGATTGTCAGATGGCACGGCAGGCGCGGCAGGCGCGGCGCCGGTCTTCTTCTTCTGTGTGGCGGTTTGTGAAGCGGCCAGCGCGGCAAGCAGCAGCGCAGAAAGAAAGATTGCAGTCAGTTTTTTGGTGTTCATTTTCATCAGACTTCCGTTTTCTGGGCGATGGGAAAACGGCGTCCCAGCCCAAAGGCTTTAGGTGTAACTTTTATTCCGGGCGCGGCCTGCTGGCGCTTGTATTCGCTGCGTTCGATCATGCGAATCACGTCACGCACCAGCTTAACGTCATAACCGCGTTCAGCCGCGATCTGCTCGGCGGTGCGATAGTCCTCGACGTAATCTTCAAGGATATTATCGAGCACGTCATAGGGCGGGAGCGTGTCACTATCCCTCTGGCCGGGACGCAGCTCCGCTGATGGCGGCTTGGTCAATGTAGATTCAGGAATCACAGGCTTAATAGAGTTTACGTAATGACTGAGGCGATAGACCAGAGTTTTCGGGACATCGGAGATTACGGCGAGGCCGCCCACCATGTCTCCGTAAAGCGTGCAGTAGCCAACACCCAGCTCCGACTTGTTGCCGGTGGTGAGCACCAGTCTATTGAATTTATTGGACAGAGCCATGAGGATAGCGCCGCGAATGCGCGCCTGCAGATTTTCCTCTGTGACATCTTCAGGCAGACCGGCAAAGACGGGCGCCAGGGTCTCGCGGTAGGAGTTGAAGATTTCTGCAATGGGCACGACTTCAAAGCGGATGCGGAGTTTGCAGGCAAGTTCGCGCGCATCTTTCACGCTGTGTTCGGATGAATACTGGCTGGGCATGGCGATGCCCATCACGGCCTCAGGGCCGAGGGCATCGACGGCAATGGCAGCAGCGAGGGCGGAATCGATCCCTCCACTGAGGCCGATGATCACGCGCTCGAAGCCGCATTTGTGGACGTAATCACGCGTGCCGAGGACGAGCGCGGCATAGGCGCCGGCCTCCTCGCCCTGTATCTGCTCGTGCATGTCTCCCTTGAGGGTTTCGGAGTCGAAGTAGACGATGTCTTCTTCGAAGGATTTTGCCTGGGCGACGATGCGCCCGTCGGGAGCGATCACCACGCTGGAGCCATCGAAAACCAAACTGTCATTGCCGCCGACCTGATTGACCATCGCTACAGGAACCTTGTTGTCATGGGCGATGGTTTCGAGCATCTTGTTGCGCAGCTCGCGCTTGCCGATGTGAAAAGGCGAAGCCGAGATGTTGAGAACAAAGTTGGCCCCGGCGTGCAGGAGTTCGTCTACAGGATCGATGTTGTAAAGACGGCGGTGCCAGAAATGCTTGTCATTCCAGGCGTCTTCGCAGATGGTGAGCGCCACCTGGCGTCCATTGAGCGAAATAAGCTGTTGAGAAGGCGCGGGCGCGAAGTAGCGCATTTCGTCAAAGACATCATAGGTAGGCAGCAGCATCTTGGACTGAATGAATTCAATGTTGCCATTGCGTAGCAGCGCGGCCGAGTTCATCACGGATTTTCCGGTCTCGACGCTGGCCGGCGAGACGAAGCCGCAGATGATGGAAATTCCAGGGACGGTGCGGGCAATATCCTGGGTGACCTGCTGGCTGCGGGCGACGAAGGCGGGTTTTTCGACGAGATCGCGAGGAGGATAACCGCAGACCGCGAGTTCGGGAAAGAGGATGAGTTGGGCTCCGGCAGCCTGGGCCTGTTGCGCGTAACTGATGATCCTTCTTGAGTTTCCGCTGAAATCACCTACCGTGGGGTTAATCTGCCCAAGCGCCATCTTCACGTATTCAGTTTAAACCTCGCGCGTGGAGACAGTCACGTTTTGATTTACCGCACCAGTCACGTTTTGATTTACCGCGAAGGACGCAAATGTAAAACCCTTACCGCTGATTGCGCAGATTACCGCTGATTAGAGCGGGGGAGTTGAGCGATCGGTTGGTGGTGGGGTGGGAGATGGGGGTTGCTCTTGCCCATCAGTGCCCCACTGCGGGACTGACTTATGGTCGTTGACACCGCCGCTGGTACTGCTGCCAGACGATGATCCAGTGGATGATGTAGAGGCGGTGCGCTGGGCCATGGGGTCATCCTGCTCATCGGCGTGCTTGAGCGTAGGCCGCTTCGCCGGTTGGTCCATATGTGCCTGAGATTCTTTCTGAGCGGCCTCTGCATTGGGGTCCTGGCCTTGGCCGGTGACAGAGGCGAGGGAGACCACGCCTTCCTTTACATCCACCTCTTTTTCGGTCTTCACCATGGTCGCGCCGCCGACCTTCATAGTCTTGATCATGTAGACTTCATCGCCATGGAAGCGGACGAAGGTGACATCCTGGGGAGGAGCACCGTAAATCCACTCTTCGTATTCCCGGCCCTTTTCGTCTTTCTCGCGCAGCTTTTGCGGCGGACGCTCTTTGGCCATGACTACCATGTCACGATTCATGCCCACGAGAACCTCATGGTTCTTGATGGCCTGCTTGACCTTCGGAGGAACCGTATCGAGATAAACCTCGGAGGCGGATTTCACCGACCAGTCAATGACCGGGCTGAGAAGCTGCTTCAACTCGGGGCCGGTCATCTCCGGAACATATTTCTTGAATTCCAGGGAGAAGGCGGCTCCGGTGGGCTGGGCCTGATTGGGATCGCCACCGCCAGCGGCTCCGCCCATTCCCATGATTTCTACATGTTGGTACCACTTGCTCTTTTTCTTGGGGCCGCCATTGATCTCGAGATAGATCGACTTTTCGTGGAAAGCAATGTTGGTGATCTGTACGCGGTCACCGAGCTTGGCGGCGGAACCGTAAGTCTGGGCAAGCTGGTAGAGGCGGTCGTCATGGGGAGTGACTTTGCCCTCGGGGGTAATGATGATGTCCTTGTACGCCAGCGGCATGGTTTTGCGCACCCGCACGAATTCGGCATTGATGAGCTGCACGAGTTCCAGCCGGGTGCCGTCCGTCAGTTTGGGACGTTTATCAAGGTTCGGCGGAGGCGCGGGTGCGGCTGGCGCGGGCTGGTCGAGATTCTGCTGCTGGGCATTCTGCGGCTGACTCTGGGCCGCCGAGAAAGCAGATGGAGCCATTACCAGAGCTAATGCCAGAGGACGGATTAGAAAGCTTCGCATGACGGAACACCCTGCGGCTGCTTAGCCTATTATTCTCTCCCATTCGGGGGAATTCAACTCAGGTGCAAGCAGCCATGAATTTAGATGCCCAAAACCTTACCGCTGATGACGCTGATTTTGCTGATAAAACAACGGCTTACCACAGATAAACACAGATGCACACAGATATGAATTGGAATAAAGCCCCTCAATAGAACGATAAGCGAGCAATTCAATGCATAAAAAGATCACCCCGATCTCCCGATCACCGGATCTCCCGATTCTTTTAGACTCCGAAGTTGGATTTGTGGGCTTTGCCGCTTATGGTGAGGCCGTCGCGAGAGACGGTGGCCGGAAGGACGTGCCCGCCGTAGCTGCGCAGGGTCTGTGTGACGCGTTCCTGGGCTTCAGGATCGGTGAGCAAGACGATGCAGCCGCCGCCTCCGGCGCCACAGACCTTGGCGGCTACCGCGCCGTTGCGCATGGCGATCTTGATCAACTTCTCAATGGCCGGCGTGGTGATGCGGGGCGAGTTGGTCTTGCGCAGCTTCCATTCTTCACGCAAGAGGCGGGCGATTTCATTCCAGTCCGCAAGCGCAAGCGCCTGGTGCATAGAGCGGGCGATAGCGCCGATGTTTTCGAAGTTTTTGTAGATACGGGCTTTGCCGTTGAGGTGATCCTGAAAGACCTTCCAGTTGTTGATTCCAGACTGGCGCGGCACTCCGGTGTAGGCCAGAACGAAACGGCGGTCGAGTTCTTCAGGAGCAATGGCAATGGCTTCGCGGTGGATGCCGTCCACATCCAGGTGTATCGCGCTCACGCTACCGTAGAGCGCCGGGTAGTAATCCTGGCATCCGGTGGGCACGCGGATGAGTTGGGCTTCGACGTTCTGCGCTATGACGCGGATTTCTTCGCGGTCCAGCTTGCGTCCGGTGAAGCGGGCCAGCGCGGCGGTGGTGGCGATCATGAGCGCCGACGAACCGGAAATGCCTGCCCCGGCGGGGGATTCAGAGTTGGTCTCGATTTCAATGCCGCCTTCAGGAGCGAAAAAGCGCAGCAGATAAGCGGCGAGCGGATGACGATAACGGCGGGCGGAGCAGAGAGCGTCAAAGCTGGGAAATTCTTCTTCGCGCTGCGTGTCTATGGACTTCAGGTGGATGCGCGTGCCGGGCAGCGGGGTGATACGACATCGGGTCAGTATGTTGACGGCGAAATTGACGGTGACTGCGCCGGGGTGAAAGAGGTAGAGCGGCCAGATATCCATGGTGCCGCCGGCAAGATCAACCCGGCAGGGGGCGTGCGCAACGATCGTTCCGTTTTCTGGCAATCAGGCTTCCGTAAAGAAGTGCGCCATCTGGCGGAATTTGCTGTAGCGGCTTTCGAGCAGGTCATGAACTGATTTGCTTTTCAGTTCGGTGTAGGTGCGTGCCAGAACTTCATTGACCATGGCAGCGGCGGAATCGTGATCGAGATGCGCGCCGCCGTCCGGCTCAGGAATGATCTCATCGATGATGCCCATCTCCAGCAGATCGGGTGGAGTAATGCGCAGCGCCTGCGCGGCAATCTCTTTCTTGGAGGCATCACGCCACATGATGGAGGCGCAGCCTTCCGGCGAAATGACGGAATAGACGGAATTTTCCATCATGTAGACGCGATCGGAGACAGCCAGGGCAAGCGCGCCTCCGCTGCCGCCTTCGCCGGTGATGGTGGTGATAATAGGCACCTCAATGCGGGCCATTTCGCGCAGGTTGCGGGCAATGGCTTCGGCTTGTCCGCGCTCTTCAGCGCCGAGGCCGGGATAGGCGCCGGGGGTATCGACAAAAGTAAAGATAGGGCGGCCGAATTTTTCTGCGAGCTTCATGCAGCGCAGTGCCTTGCGGTAGCCTTCAGGATTGGCCTGCCCGAAGTTGCGGTAGACGCGCTGCTTGGTATCGCGTCCTTTCTGGTGGCCGATGACCATAACTTCCTCGCCTTGGTAGCGGGCCATGCCGCAGACGATGGCCGGATCGTCGCCGAAAGAGCGGTCACCGTGAATCTCGCTCCAGTCAGAGAAAAGGCGCTCTACATAATCAAGGGTGAAAGGGCGCTGAGCATGGCGGGCCAGCTCGGTTTTCTGCCATGCATTGACGTGAGCGCGGATCTGCTCGCGCAGGAAATTGATCTGGTGATGGAGATGCTTGAGCTTGAGATGAGCGTCCTGATCATGCCCGGCCTTGGCTTCCAGCTGGGCAATCTGCTCTTCGATCGCTTTTAACTGCCTCTGCGCTCTAACTGCGGGATCCAAATTACTCTAGCTCCTGGCTGCTGGCTTCTAGCCAAACCCTTTGCGTAATGACGCTGCAATTGCCGGCGCAAAGAAGCGGTGAAAACCTCAGCTACATCGTTAAGGGCGAGCGTCTTGGGTCTTGAATGAGCTAGGAGCCAGAAGCTGGCTAGTAGCTCGATTAGTCAATGATCTGGACGCTGCCGCGGCCGAACAGTTCTTCCACCCGTGCCATGAAAGAACGGTCTGGACAAACATTATATCCGGCAGGCTCCATCACCACCATGAAGTCACCCGGACGGTCAACGCTGAACATGAGCTTGGCCTCGCCTTTGCGGTCCTGGCAGATAGTGTGGAGGGCGTCCACGCTGGCCGCGGTGGCGGTATCAAGCGGAACGCGGATGCGGATGGAGCGCGGCAGTTTAGGCTGCGCTTCTTCCAGCGACTGAAGCTGGCTGATGGCGACCTTGGGATTGGAGCCTTCTTCCACGCGCACGCTGCAATGCACCAGCATGGGGATTTCCTGCTTCAACATGCCCTGAAGGCGTTTGTAGGCCTCAGGAAAGATGATGGCCTCGACGGTTCCGGTCATGTCTTCGAGAACGGCCTGAGCGTAGAGGTCGCCCTTCTTCGACTTGAGCACGCGGACATTGCTGATCACGCCGGCAGTGCGTACCTCATCGCGGCCGGTGCCGGTCTTCATGTTGCTGATGGCTTCAGCGGTGAGGGCGCGGAAGTCCTGCAGCTTGTCGGCATATTTTTCCAGCGGGTGGCCGGTGATGAAGAAGCCAAGGACTTCTTTCTCGTAGCTAAGGCGCTGATGCTCGTCCCATTCGGGGACGGTGGGCAGCTTCTCGCTATCGCCATTGGCGGAGTCCTCCTGCTGGAAGACGCCGAACAATCCATGCTGGCCCATTTCGGCGTCACGGTGCGATTTCTGGGCGCGCTCCATGGCTTTATCGAGAACGGCCATGAGTTGAGCGCGGTTGCCGAAAGCATCCATGGCGCCGCTCTTGATGAGCGATTCGATCACCCGCTTGTTGAGCAGGCGCAGGTCAACCTTCTCGCAGAACTCATAAATGGAACGGAAGCTGCCGACCTCCTTGCGCGCCTGCACGATGGACTCGATGGCGTTGCGGCCCACGTTCTTCACGGCGGCCAGGCCAAAGCGGATGGCCTCGCCGTGGGGAGTGAAGTAGGCATCGCTGACATTGATGTCCGGCGGCTCAACGGAAATACCCATTTCGCGGCACTCGTTGATGTACTTCACTACGTTATCGGTGTTGCCGGTCTGCGAGGTAAGCAGCGCGGCCATAAACTCGACCGGATAATGAGTCTTGAGATAGGCGGTGTGATAAGCCAGCAGGGCGTAGGCGGCGGAGTGCGACTTGTTGAAGCCGTATCCGGCGAACTGCTCCATGAGATCGAAGATGTGGCCGACTTTTTTCTCAGGCAGGCCACGCTCGATGGCGCCTTTGACGAAGCGGTCGCGCTGCTTGGCCATCTCTTCAGGATTCTTTTTGCCCATGGCGCGGCGCAGCAGATCGGCTTCACCGAGCGAGTATCCGGCGAGCACGTTGGCGATCTGCATGACCTGTTCCTGGTAAACGATCACGCCCAGGGTTTCTTTTAAGAGTGGCTCAAGCTCAGGCAGTTCGTATTCGACTTTGCGGCGGCCCCACTTGCGCTCGATGAAATCGTCGATCATTCCGCCCTGAATAGGGCCGGGACGATAGAGAGCGTTCAAGGCCGTGAGATCTTCAACAGAGCTGGGCTTGTAGCGGCGCAGCACATCAGTCATGCCGCCGGATTCAAACTGGAAGATGCCGCTGGTCAATCCCGTGTGGAAGACCTTTTCGTAGGTCTGGGCATCGTCCCAGGGGATTTTATCGAGATCGATAGCGCCGTGGCGCTGCTCGATGAGCTTGAGCGCATCGTCCACGATGGTGAGCGTGGTGAGCCCCAGGAAGTCCATCTTGAGCAGGCCCATCTTTTCGATCGCCTTCATGTCATAGGCGGTCACGATTTCGTCGTTCTTGGTCTTGTGCAGCGGGACGAGATCGGTAAGCGGCTTGGGAGCGATCACCACTCCGGCGGCATGCACGCCGGAGTTGCGCACCAGGCCTTCGAGTTTGAGCGCCGTGTCAATCAGTTCGCGCACCTGCGGCTCGCTGTCATAAGCCTGTTGCAATGGCGGCGAATCTCTCAGAGCATTTTTGATCTCGATATTGAGGGTGTTGGGCACCATCTTGGCAATGCGATCAACATCGTTGTAAGGGATATCCATGGCGCGGCCCACGTCTTTGATCGCGGCCTTGGCGGCCATGGTGCCGAAGGTGATGATCTGGGCCACGTTTTCGCGGCCGTATTTCTGGGTGACGTAGTCGATGACCTGTCCGCGGCGGTTCATGCAGAAATCGATATCGATATCAGGCATGGAGACGCGTTCAGGATTGAGGAAGCGCTCGAACAGCAGTTCGTTCTGCAAGGGATCGATGTTGGTGATGCCCATGGCGTAAGCGACGAGCGCGCCTGCGGCTGAGCCACGCCCCGGTCCCACGGGAATCTGGTTTTCGCGGGCGTAGCGGATGAAATCCCAGACGATCAGGAAGTAGCCGGAGAACTTCATCTGCTGAATGATGGAGATTTCACGCGAGAGGCGCTGCTCGTACTCAACGCGGGATTTCTTGAGGCGTCCGGCAGCTTCAACTTCGCGCAGGACTTCCCAGCGACGGGCGAAACCCTCGCGGGCCACATGCTCGAAATAGCTATCTAAAGTGTGGCCTTCAGGGACTTTGAATTCCGGGAAGGGATCTTTGACCTTGTTGAGCTTGAAGTTGCAGCGCTCGGCGATGGCCAGGGTGCGCGAGAGAATGTCGGTCCGGTCCTTGAAGACGCGCGCCATCTCATCGGCGGATTTCACGAAGAACTGATTCGTCTGGAACTTCAGGCGATTGGTTTCATGAATGGATTTGCCGGTTTGAACGCAGACCAGGACGTCCTGAGCGTGAGCATCATCTTCACAGAGATAGTGGCTGTCATTGGTGGCCACCATGGGAATGCCCAGCTCTTTTTCCAGGCGGAATAGATCGGCGTGGATACGCTTTTCTTCTTCGAGTCCCTGATCCTGAATTTCGATGAAAAAATTCTCAGGGCCGAAGACCTCGCGATAGAACCCGGCGGCGTTGCGGGCTGATTCATACTTGCCCGCCATCAGTTGCTCACAGACTTCGCCAGCGAGGCAGCCGGAGAGACCGATTAAACCTTTGCTGTGCTCGGCCAGAAACTTCTTGCTGATGCGCGGCTTGTAATAGAAACCATAGCGCGATGCTTCAGAGGTGATCTTGATGAGGTTCTTGTAGCCTTCTTCGTTTTCGGCGAGCACCAGCAGGTGGTTGTAAGTGTCGCCTTCGGGCGGGGCACGATGGTCGTCTTTCTTGCAGACGTACAGTTCGCAGCCCACAATGGGTTTCACGCCCGCTTTTTCCGCCGCATCCACAAAGTGCACGGTGCCGTAGATGTTGCCGTGGTCGGTCATGGCGACCGCCGTCTGGCCTATCTCGGAGACACGCTTGACCAGCTTTTCGACGTCGCAGGCGCCGTCAAGCAGAGAGTAATCCGTATGCAGATGTAGATGGACGAATTCAGACATTCTCGGGGGTTGATTATCTCCTAATTATAGCTGTGGGAGAGTGTGGAAAAGAAGCAATCGGCATCGTCGTTTTTATGTACCGCAAAGGACGCTAAGGGCGCAAAGGTGACACGAGCAGTCAGTACTTAAAAGCCATCTCATAAATGCGCTTTAGCAATCGGTGGAAGAGCGGGCCTTCAGGCCCGCGTTACAGTCCGTGATGAAAATAGGGCTTTAGCCGTGGTGGCAACGCCGCTACAGCATTTATGAGATGAGTTGCAGTATTTAATTCTTAGGGAAAAACTGCCAAGCTTTCAGATAAATCAGCGCAGTCTTTCTTTATTCCGCTATTTTTTCTTCTTCACCGGAGCGGCCTTCTTTTTCGCTGGTTTGGGAGCAGGCTTACTCGCCTTCTTTACAGGTGCTGCTTTCTTGGCAGCGGGCTGCTTTGTTGGAGTTGGCTTGGGCGTTTGCTTCGCGGGTGCTGCAGGCGCTTTGCCTTTTGCTTCTGCTTCTTTTGCTTCTTTTTTGGGCGCAGCTTCTTTGCCACCCTTCGTCGGCGCGGGCGCGGGTGCTGGAGCAGCAGGTTGTGCCACGGGAGCGGCACCGGCGACAGCAGTGGCTGCTTTAGGTTTGCGTCCACGCTTCTTCGGCTGCTGGTCGCCGGCAGCGGCATTGCCTGCACCGGCAGCGGCTTCTTTAGCTTCTTTCTTCGCGCGTCCACGGCGCACCGGGGCCGGTGGCGGTGGAGGCTCCGGCGGTTTGTATGGCTCCAGGAATTTTACGATCTCGTTGTGATTGCGCAGCTTGCCATCGAGCAGCAGCAGGAAAGCTTCATCAAGAATCTTGCGGTACTCAGGATGATCGGCCGTGATGCGCATTTCCGGCATCTCCGGGAATGGCAGCTTCTGCCGTACCTGCGGCCACTTGGTAAGGAAATTCTTCAGCTTCTGCTCGACCGCTGCCGGACGCGCAGTGATGGCCGCATACAGAACAAATTCCGGACGGCTCTGCATCAGGAATTTCCAGTTCTGCGACGGTGTGACCAGGTCTTTAGCCATCAAGTGCTTGGCAAATTCTTTGGTGTCGTCTTCGATGTTCCGCCAGCGCTCGACGAATCCTTTGTTGGGAATCTGCTTCTGGATGGCGCTGACTTCCTTATCGCCCAGCTTGCGCATGAGCATATGCATGATGATGGGGCTGGCATCGGGATTCATGCCCAGTTCCTGCATCTGCTGCCGGGTCTTGAAGAGCTGTGTGAGTCCGGCGCTATCCACCTTTGACCATGAAAGGTGCGGCACCAGAACCTTGAGCCATCCTTCTTTTTCAAGAATTTTGAGCACAGCTATGGGATCATCTTCATGCGCGAGCTGTTCAATTTCATGGCCCCTAGGACGGTCAGCAATGTTCTCGATATAGTTGTTTTCTTTGGCCGCATCGTAGCGAGCCTGGGTGCGCTCTTCCAGCGCCCAGTGAAAACGGGTGGTCAGGCGCGTGGCGCGAATCAGACGCGAAGGCTCTTCATAGAAGGCATAGTTATGCAGCACGCGCAGGACTTTGGCTTCGATATCGGCAACCCCGTTGAAAGGATCGGTAAGCAAGCCGCGGGAACCGGGATTCAGGGAAAGCGCCATGGCGTTGACAGTGAAGTCGCGGCGGCGCATGTCGTCGTAAATCGTACCGGGCGTGATCTGTGGAGGCTTGCCGGGCTTCTCGTAGGCTTCAGAGCGGGTGCTGGTGACTTCGGCGCGCACATTGCCGGGAAGCAGCAGCATAATGGTTTTTGTAAGCTCGTCGACCGATTCGATAGCGGCCCCGGCTTTTTCGAAATCCTTTTGCAGTTTGGGAGCGTTGCCCTGGACGGAGAAGTCCAGATCGCGAATGGTAAAACCGCTGATGATGTCGCGCACGGCGCCACCCGTCAGATAAACATTCATCTGATGAGTGCGGGCAACTTCAGTTACCAGCGCCACTGCGCGCTGCTGGTCCGGCGAGAGCCGGGTTTCCATGAGATAGATGAAATCTGCCATCAGACCTTATCTCGGCGCAGGAGAACAGACCTGCGCCTCCCCGGCGGGGGCCAGAATTTTCGACAATTTTGCAAGTTTCCCGTAAGTTGCACGTTATACAAGACTTACACGGCGCTAGCAGGGCAAGTATAAACTCCAAACCATATCATAAAGGTTAACTTCTTGGCTACTCTGCCCTGCGAAAGCCCTGATGCATACCTTGATACCCCTTTAAATCATGCGAGAATCAATTACGCCATGCCTTCAACCCACAAGAAAGTCATTGTGAGAAAGATGGGACGCGATTCGCTCAGCGGATACGTGGCCCCTGCCAATTTTCTTGTAGAAGGCAAGCTGGAACTGCTCAACCCTTCAGGAAAAGTGGTGCTGATCGACCTGACGGAGGTCAAGAGCGTGGATTTTGTGCGCGACTTCTCTGACCCTGGCGGGCCGACCCGCAAGACTTTTACCACGCGTCCACGGACAGAGGGCCTGTGGCTGAGGCTGAAGTTCACTGATAACGACGTGCTGGAAGGCATGATGCCCAATGATCTGGCCCAGATCGCTCCGGAAGGATTTCTGATTACTCCTCCGGATACGCGCGGGAACACCCAACGCATCTTTGTTCCCAAGGCAGCGCTGGAAGAGATCAGCGTGCTGGCGGTGATTGGACACGCGCAGACCCGCAGGAAGCGCGCAGAAGATGCGCAACAGGTGGAGTTGTTTAAAGAGTAGCGGCGAGCTTCTAGAGCATTTTAGGTTGAGGTGTAGGGAATTCACTCGCCCCCTTGTCATTCCGACCGCAGTCCGACCGACGTAGGAGGGAGGACGGAGTGGAGGAACCCCGAGGATGTCTGCTCCAATCCGGCTAGTTCATCATGGCCATGGAGCGGCGGAGGGAAAGAGCGGTCTGGCGAATCTCTTCGGTATCTGAGGCGTCTGGCGACATCTTCACATAATCTTCAAAATCTTTGAGCGCGCCGCTGAGATCATCGACGTTGTAGCGCAGCACCGCCCGCTGCTTCACGTCTTCAGGCGAGCGGGGATAAATCACCAGCACCAGGTCCACGATCTGCACCGCCCTGCGGAAATTTCGCTGCGAGAGATAGATGGTCTTCAGGTTATTGAGCATGCGGGTGAGCATCTGCCGCCGGGTGACCGGCATGAGGAATTCCGGCTGCAGCACAAGCTGGCCGGAATACATGCGGTTGAGCTTCTTCTGGCAATCTTCCTCGGTAACAATTGCGCCGCGATCAAAGGCATCAATGAGGATGGGCCGACCGCTCACCTCATAGTGCTTGAGCAGAAAATAACCAGGCATGCCTACACCAAACAAGGGGAAGCCCACCCGGCGCGCAACTTCCAGGTAGAGCAAAGCCAGTGTAATGGGAATTCCCAACTTGCGATCCAGTACATCATTGAGGAAAGAATTGCGTGGGCTGTAGTAATCGACGGTGTTGCCGCGAAACATCTCTTCCTGAAACAGCACTTCATTGAGAGCGGCGATACTCTGCGCCGGATCGCCGGGTTCCTTCACTTTGGCTGCCACACGGGCGGCCAGATGTTCCACCCGCTCAACGTACGCCTCAATATCAAGCTGCGGATATTCGATGCGGGCAAAGGTCAGGGCTGCCCGCAGGCTATCGAGGCGCTCGTCGGCGATTTCAGAACGAACGAATCCGGTAAAGGCATGGATGATTTCAGGACTGCAACTTCTGGGGCCCATGCATAGATTTTAGCCGATTTAACCACAGCGCAGCCGAGCCGCAACCAAACCGAAGACCTTTATGGAGCGCAGCCGCCCCCGGCTGCGGGGATAAATCTTCGCGAGACGAGAAGAATTTGATGAATAGCAATGCAAAGGACGCTAAGGGCGCAAAGGTGGCGAAAGAAGGTTATGTGTAATAAAGAACGATTGTGCAGTGCTCCATCTTGTAACCAACCATCCCCCTGCTGACTCATTCGAATAGGTTATGCGTATTCAGTTCAATCCGGGAAATCCAGTTGGACTGCTCTTACGTACTGTTTACGAGCATTACTTACACCAAGAGAGGCAGGTACATGAAGATGAAGATGAAGATGAAGAGACTTTTAGCAATAGGAACCATGGCATCGCTGTTGATTGCGCCTTGTGCGTTTGCGCAGAGCGGCGGGGGAGCAGCGCCCTCTGATCCGCAGATCGTGGGCGTAGTCACGGCTGCCGATCAGATTGATATCGATGCCGCCAAGCTGGCGTTGAAGAAGACCAAAAATGATCAGGTCAAGCAGTTTGCGCAGCAGATGATCGACGATCACATGAACTTGCAGAAGTCAGTCAATGACTTGGGCAAGAAGCTCAAGGTGAAACCGGAAGACAGCGCCACCAGCAAGTCACTCAAGACCGATGCGGCGGCGGAGATGAAGAAGCTGCGCGGGCTGAGCGGCAAGGCCTTTGATACCGAATACATCAACCATGAGGTAGCGTATCACCAGCAGGTGCTCGACGCTGCCGGTAAGGTGCTTATCCCCAGTGCTCAGAATGCTGAGTTGAAATCGGCACTGCAGGGCGCGGCTCCACTGCTCCAGGGCCACCTTCAGCACGCGCAGCAGTTGCAGTCCTCCATGGGCGGAAGCTCAGGAAAGTAGCACGAACTATGAAACGGCTTATGCGTGGGTGGATTATGCGGCAGCGACTGGCAATTCTTCTGCTGTTCAGCGCGGTGAGCGTCACTGCCGCACACTCACGCCCGAGCCTTAATCTGTTGGTACTGCAGAGCTCCGGCGTGCAGCCGGTTGCAGCAAGTACGGCAGAAGCTCAGGTGGTCATGAAAGCCATCAGCTTCCAGCCGGCGGAACTCACGGTGCATCCAGGCGAAACGGTTGAGTGGAAGAATGAAGACATTGTTGCGCATACCGTCACCGCCAATGATGGAAGCTTCGATTCCGGCTTGATTCAGCCCGGTAGCACCTGGAAGATGACCATCAAGAATGCCGGAACGCTGGAGTATCATTGCCGTCCGCACCCTAACATGATCGCCAAGCTAATTGCGGTCAGCGGCACACAGCCGGAACCGGGCAAGGGCAACACAGGCTTCAGGCTGCCGGGTCTCACACCGCCGCGTTCACCGCAGGAACTCCATCCCATACTGGTCAACTTCACAGCGGCCTTGCTGCCACTCGCGTTGTTGAGTGATCTGCTGGGGCGCTTGCTCAAACGCCCACCTCTGCATTCCGCAGCAGCATGGATGGTGCTCTATGCCGCCATCATTACTCCTTTGACCGGCCTTGCAGGATGGTGGTGGAAGAGCCAGGCTGCGGGAGCGCTGCCTCCAAACCTGATTACAGTTCATCAATGGCTTGGGACTTCCCTGGTGGTGGTGTTCGCGTTGCTGGCTATGTGGCGCTGGCGCATTCAGAAACAAGGTGGCGTGCCCACAATCGGGTACTTGATATTCACCGGCATTGTTGTCTTGGCGCTGATCTATCAGGGAAGTTTAGGTGGGGCGATGGTGTTTGGACGGTAAAAAGCTCTTAATCCCGAGCGGAGCGAGGGATCATTTTAGGTTGAGGTGTAGGGAATTCACTCACCCCCTTGTCATTCCGACCGCAATCCGACCGACGTAGGAGGGAGGACGGAGTGGAGGAACCCCGAGGATGTCTGCTCCACCATGCTGTTACAAGGTGTTCTCACGGAATTATTGAAAGCGTACCCATGATGCTTGCAAGGTACTGAACCTGAACTCGTTTCGATAGTAGCTTCCTTTGTTCCGCTCCAGGAACAATCTGCTTATTTTCCAGTTAACATGGATGGCAGAGAGACTCTCTTGCCTATCTTCAAAAAAGAGGATTCCCGGTTGCGCCGCATTCCTTTATGGATCGTCTTACCGCTTGTTGTGCCGGTTGCGCTTTGGGCCCAAAATAAAGATGAAGTTGAGGCCAATCCAGCACGGCCAACCGTCTCTACACCGGCAACGCTGACCCCGGTAGGTTATCTGCAGTTTGAAACCGGCGTGCTGGTGGCGGAGAAATCCCCTGAATTCGCCAACCAGACCAGCTTCAATGAAGTCATCAAGTTTGCTCCGCTGAAGCGGCTGCAATTCATCCTGATCAGCGAACCCTGGGCATTCACCGATACCGGCCCGCAAAACAGCCGGGATGCCGGAGATGTCTTGGCTGGGCTCCAGGCCATGCTCATCGATGGAGGCGAGCACAAGCCGACTGTTTCCGTAAGCTATTTTCGCCGGGTCTACTCAGGCACCGCTCCGGACATCGATATCGGATCGAACCGCCAGTCAGCGATTTTTCTGCTCAGCGCCAACCTGGCTGGATTTCACATCGACAACAATTACATTTTCAACGAGCAGATTGAAGATGCGGTGCATCGCGGACAATTCGGGCAGACGCTTTCCATCTCGCATCCGCTGCCCCATAAGTTCCAGCTTGGAGGCGAGATCTGGCACTTTATCCAGCCATTCCTGCGCTCTAACACGACCGGGCTGTTGTTTGCGCCTTCGTGGAGTATGAAACCCAACCTGGTGTTTGACGCGGGGTTCAATCGCGGCCTGAACAGCACCAGCACACGCTGGGAGGTATTCGCGGGCTTTACGTATCTGTTGCCGAAAAAACTCTTGTGAGTCAGGCGATTGCAATCCGAGCAGACGTGACCTCCGGATTTACCCCAGCGTAGCGAAGCCACAACCAAATCCTCTTAACCACAGCGCGGCAGAGCCGCAACCAAAACGAAGATCTTTATGGAGCGCAGCCGCCCTCGGCTAATGTCACTTACTTTAGGGACACCATGCTGTATCCCAATGAGAGATGTCATTCCGAACGCCCGTTAAGCTCACGCGCGTTTTCTTCAGCGCGTGAGTAGGGCGGAGGAATCTGCCCCGCTGCTGCCCGCCCGTGCGAAAATTGTTTTAAATTCATGCTCGAATGTGCAAAGTAAGTGACATCAGCCGCCCTGGCCTGTGAGTTTCTTTCAGAAAGCGTAAAGGAATGATTGCCGTAGAGACGGTGCTCAGCACCGTCTCTGGAGTTTCTACATTTTTAGGCCGCTGCGGCAGCGGCTAGGGAGCGATCTGTAAGCTCAATGCCCAGCGGACGAAGGAGTTCCGGGTGTTCCACCATCTCTTTTCTAAGCAAGGTGATTAAG
>QHVI01000086.1 GCA_003223515.1 Candidatus Angelobacter sp. Gp1-AA117 | reverse complement strand
GCGGTCGGCATGTCCTGCCACCTGCGTTACCTGATCCAGATAGGTTGCGAAACGCTCCTGTTGCTTCCTAATCTCTCGCTGGCTAGCCTTCATGCCATCAAATTAGCATCGCGCTCGCATATCACGCCTCTTAAATCCGCGAGGTGGAACCAAGTTTATTAACACAGTAGTAATATATACTACTATGTTTTATATGGCTGCTGAAGGATTTTCGCTGCAGTATTGGTTCTATCTGAGTTCTGATCTTGATGGAGCAGCTCAGAGGTATTAAGCGTTATCGAGGTTTTTTGCTTCCTCCCGTAACCGCCGAATTTCTTCCAATCTTTGTCCCAAAGCTTTTTCGCGGCCTTCATTGGTCGGGTGGTAGTACTGGCGGCCGCGGAGGTTGTCGGGCAGGCATTCCATGTCGGCAACTTTGGTATTGAGATCGTGGGCGTACTGATAGCCTTTGCCGTATCCCACCTGTTTCATCAACTTGGTCACCGCATTGCGGATGTGCAGCGGCACGGGCTCGGCGGTGGTCTTTTCAACGTCTTCCAGCACTTCACCATAGGCGGTATAAAGCGCGTTGGATTTTGGAGCCAGCGCCAGGTAAGCCACAGCCTGGGCAAGAGCCAGCGCGCCTTCCGGCATGCCCAGGAAATCAATGGCGTCTTTGGCTGAGAGGCAAAGATTCAGCGCTTCGGGCGCAGCCAGCCCGATATCTTCCACTGACATGCGTACCACCCGGCGCGCGATGTAGAGCGGGTCCTCGCCGGATTCGAGCATGCGTCCCAGCCAATAGAGCGAGGCATCCACATCGCTGTTGCGTACTGCCTTGTGCAGGGCGGAGATGAGGTTGTAGTGCTCTTCCCCTGACTTGTCATAAAGCAGAATCTTTTTCTGCAGAGTGTCTTTCAGAATCTCATCGCTAATTTCTCCCTGTTCGCCAGCAGTCGCGGCCGCGACTTCCAGCACGTTGTAAGCGGAGCGCGCATCTCCGCTGGCATAGACTGCGATCTGCCGCAGCACATCATCCTTTGCGCGGAGATGCAGCTTGCCCAGGCCGCGCTCCTCATCTTCCAGGGCACGGCGCAGCAGTACCATGATCTGGTCTTCGGCGAGCGGCTTCAGGATGTAAACACGGCAGCGCGAGAGCAATGCCCCGTTGATTTCAAACGATGGGTTCTCGGTAGTAGCCCCGATCAGCCGGATGTTCCCGTGCTCCACGTGCGGAAGGAAGGCGTCCTGCTGGGGGCGGTTGAAGCGGTGAATCTCGTCGATGAAGAGAATGGTGCGGGTGCCGTACTGGCGCGCCTTTTCCGCATCCGCCATCACCTGCTTGATTTCCTTGATTCCGGAGAGCACGGCGGAAAATTCGATGAACTCCGCCTTGGTCACATTGGCAATAATCTTGGCCAGCGTGGTTTTCCCTGTGCCGGGCGGTCCCCAGAAGATGATGGAGCCGGGATCATCGCGTTCGATCTGCAGGCGCAGGGGCTTGCCGGGAGCAAGAATATGCTCCTGGCCGACAAATTCATCGAGCGTGCGCGGACGCATGCGGTCTGCCAGAGGGCGTGCGCCCTTGTTGTGCTGGTCCGGAAGTGCCTGGAAGAGACTCATAAAAAATCTGGTGATCGGGTGATCTGGTGACCGGGAGATCGGAAAACCCAATCGTGCAGTCCGAAATGGTTGGTTATGCGGGTATGCATCTCTTACGTTCGTCTCTGCCTGGCTGCCTCGTATAACAGAATAGACGCGGCCACACCGGCGTTGAGTGACTCGACTTTCTCCGAGTGAGGAATTGTAATGAATTCATTGACTTCCGCAACCACGTCCGGTGGCAGCCCTGCGCCTTCGCTGCCGATCAGCAATGCCACTCGCCCGGCCAGGTCTGCCTGATCCAGGGGCTTGCCTTTATGCGAGGAAGTGCCAATCACGAAGAAATCATAGGCTTTGAGCAGGCGTATGGCCTCTGAGAATACCGGCGCTTTGATGATCCGCTGGCGGAATACCGACCCTGCCGAGGCTCGCACTACCTTGGAGTTGTAATGGCTCACGGTTTTTGGCCCAAGCAGAACCCCACGTATTCCAAATGCTTCAGCCGAGCGAATGATGGTGCCGAGATTCCCCGGGTCCTGAATGCCTACAGTCCCAATCACCGCAAGCTCCTTCGAGGGATCTTCGAGAAGGTCCTTCAGGTCGGATGTCTTCAGTTTCACCAGGGCAGCCACACCCTGCGGCGTTTCTGTCGCCACGGAACTGGTAAACACCTCATCGGGCAGCAATAGAATCTCCACGTTGTCTGCCATCTGCGGCACCAGGCGGCTGCCCTGGGCAGCACCACTCTCGCTGAGGAACAAGGCGCGGAAACGGAGACCGCTGCGGATGGCTTCTTCGACGATGCGTATGCCTTCAATGGCGATGTAGCCATCGGCCGTGGGTTCAGCCTGGGAAAATGCTTTGCGCAGGTCTTTCACAAGGCTGTTCTGGCGGCTGGTAACAGTACGCACGCGGCTCAGGTCGGGGACAGGCATATGTTTATGATAATTGCCTCAACGCTTCCTTTCGAAATATGTCATAGGCTGCCCTCAAGCGCCGCCAGCATTTTAGGATCGGCGAGTAGTCGATTGATCTGTGGCCGGTCAGGGTCTTGGGCGAGCCATCGCTCATCCGTCTTTGCCCCGGCGCGTATCAGGAGCGCGACAATCTCGTAATAATTTTCCTGCTGGGCGCGCTCGGGTGGATGGGCCCAGCCATAAAAAGCCCAATCCAGCGGCGTGCCATTATGGGCCTTTTCTTTTATGTCAACAGGAGCACTGCATTCCAGAAGGAGCTTGACTATCTCTGCGTGTCCAGCGTAAGCCGCCCAATGCAATGCCGTTGGTTTGTCCCGATCGGCGACGTCCATGCCGTGCTTCAGCAGGAACTCGACGACCTCTTTGCGTCCATACTCGCACGCCCAGGCAAAGCCATCCTGCATCTGCTCCAGAGTTGCACTTGGTTTCAAGGAACCGTCTTCTGCGAAGAAGGTGCGGACCATGTCAAGCCGTCCTACTCCGCAGGCGCCTTCAAGATCAAGCTGAGCGCCGCAGTCGGCGAGAAACTCAGCCGCTTTTCGTCTGCCATTCGCGAGGCAGCCAACGACTGCTCCTCTCTTATCGGTATCGATGATCGCCCCACGATCAAGCAGCAGCCGCAGCAGTTCAATCTGCATCCCGGCCTGCTCCGGATGGACGCTGGTTGCAGTGAGTCCCAGCGTGGTTGCTCCGCCACCATAGACGTTGCATTCAGCATTCACATCAGCACCGGCGTCGAGCAACGCCTCGGCCATCCTAACGATGTTCTTCGGTGTCTTCTGGCGGTAATTTTCCACGCCATTGGCCGAAACATAATGCAGCAGAGTGGCGTGGTGCTCGCGGGTGGAGTGTGCATGGACCAGCGTGGAATCTTCCTGCAGCAATTTCAAAAGGGTTGGCAAGTCTCCGCTGATAATAGCGTCTGCGGCGGCCTCAAACTTTGATACCGGCGAGTAGACATGGTGAAGAGCCTCAATATGCTTGGCCATCCTGGGCCAGCTTTGAAATCCATGGACACGCGCAATAATGAACTGAGCGTCCGCGAGCACGCACTTACGTTCATCGGAGCGTTTTGTTGCCAGCCTGCTTTGAGCAAATTTTGCAATTTCATCGGCGAAATGAATTCGCATCTCTGTCCGTGCTTCCTGTAAGAAAGACAGGGCTTCCAGCCACTCTCGCGCCCAGTTTCGAATGGCATCAGGATTCCCGGACTTACAGGCTTTGATTAACTCTTTAGCCAGCTTTTTGTATTGTTCAAGGTTGGGCTGGGGCGGCAGAGGAATAACCGATTGCGGATTAGGAAACATACGAATCTCCTCTCATGGCTGCCTGGAGTCCGCACCCATCAGGCTGAAAGAAGTTTCGCGTAGATTTTGAACTTGAATGGGTGGGCACGGCCCTTTCCGCGGACTGGTTGCGCCCCGAGCGCAAGTTAAGGATACGCCCGGCCTGGGACTCGCGGCAACCTGTATGCTTCAGACTTAAGATTTACCGGAGAGAACGCAGAGGTCGCAGAGATTTCAAGAAACATTCCTCTGCGTTCTCTGCGCCCTCTGCGGTTCATTCAAGTGTATAGATTCCGATAAACTCAACGAGTGCCTTGCAGTTGAGAATCACTATGCGAATGTGTTAGCTTTGCGCTTCTCCGAATCTATTACTCTTGGGAGTCTGTTTGGCTGCGGAAATTATCAAAATCAACCCGGACGCGCCGGATATGCGTCTGGTCTCTTATGTTGCTGACCGGATCAAGGCTGGCCAGGTGGTTGGCATGCCTACAGATACGTTCTATGGCCTGGCTGCCGATCCCCTGAACCTGCGTGCCGTTGATCTGGTCTATGAAGTGAAGACCCGCAGCCGCCATAAACCACTTTCTCTGCTCATTGAGAGTGTGGAACAGGCAGAGTACCTGGCGCGTCCGCTGCCGGATGTGTTTTACGAAATTACCCGTAAGTACTGGCCGGGACCGCTCACCATCATTGTAAAAGCTTCATCACGGCTGCCGCTCAAGGTCACCGCCAATACCGGCAACGTGGCGCTGCGTGTTCCTGCCGCCAAAATTCCGGTGGAGATCATTCGCGCCGCCGGTGTGCCGATCACGGCCACCTCGGCCAATATCAGCGGAGCCAGTGAGTGCACCACGGCTGATGGCGTTCGCCTGCAGCTTGGCAACCGCATTGGATTGATTGTGGATGGCGGCACCAGCCCGCGTGATGTGGCCTCTACCATCATCGACATGAGTAATCCCGAGAACCCAAACATACTGCGCCACGGCGCGATTCCTGAAACCGAGTTGGCTGAATTTCTGCATTGATGCCGCGTCCATCCTGGAAAAGACGGCTCTTGTTGCTGTTGCTTCTGGTAGTGGTCGGCTATGTGGCTTACCTTTATAGGAGCATCGTTCACCAGTCTTCCCAGGACGAGTCCCGGCCCGCCGATGCCATTGTGGTCTTCGGTGCAGCCGAATACGTGGGCAAGCCCTCTCCGGTATACAGAGCCCGCCTGGATCACGCGGCTGATCTCTATCGAAAAGGACTTGCGCCGATCGTGATTACCACTGGTGGCGCAGGCGCCGATCCTCATTTCACCGAGGGTGGCGTGGGAAGGGAATACCTCAAGTCGCAGGGAATTCCCGACGATCACCTGATTGCCGAAACCCAAAGCCCGGATACAGCCGAATCAGCGCGCCGCATCAGCACCATCATGCGCACAAACCACATGAAAACCTGCCTGGCCGTGAGCGATGCCTACCATATCTTTCGGATCAAGCAGATGCTGGCCCGCGAAGGTATGACTGCCTACGGGGCGCCGCGCCCAAATTCGAAGCCCGCCGCCTTCGGGAAAAAGAATGAAGCGGTCTTTCATGAGATTGCCAGTTATATGCTGTGGGTGTTGCATTTGAGCTAATGGCTTAGCTTTTGACCGTTCATTCGCTCTCATCTGGCTGGCAGCCTGTAGGCTGTTGATACCCGGAGACGGAGCTAGCAGCCAAGAGCCAAAAGCCAAAAGCCTGTTTGTAAAGATTCCTCTATTTTTCCTAAGTCCTCCTTTCATCGTGCAACAACTCTGGCCTTCCGGTGTTCTAAATGTGTGCTATCCCCTCTTCCGCGTTCTGGGCAGTCCAAATCTCATATTCCGGAGGGAACTGTGTCTTCCTACTATCGCTTCACGGTAATCTCATTCATTGCTGCCATGGCTGTGCTGGTGGGTTGTGGCGGGTCGGTGCAGGGGGGCTCGTCTGGTGGTAGCGGTCCCTTCAGCGTCGCCAGCGTGAATGGCAGCTACGTATTCGCTTTTTCCGGCACGAACAGCTTTGGCTTCTTCGCCATGGCCGGCCAATTCCAGGCAAATGGCAATGGCAACCTGACCTCCGGCGTCCTCGATATCAACAGTGGCGGCGGTATCTTCACCAACGTCCCATTTGCCGGCACCTATACCGTGCGCGGCAATGGACAGGGCACCGCTACCTTCATTTCTTCGCTGCAGAATTTCAATATTGATTTCGTTGTGATCTCGCCGCAGCGTGCCCTGGTCATCCGGTTTGATACCAATGCCACTGCCAATGGCAGCATCGATGCTCAGAGTTCGTCGGCGTTGTCCAACGCGGCCCTTGCCGGGACATTCGCTTTCAATCTGGCCGGTATCGATGCCAGCCAGAACACCTTTGTGAGTGGCGGGGCCATCGATACCAACGGCAGCGGCAGCATCGTGAGCGGAGTTCAGGATAACAACGACAACGGCACTCCTTCCACCAATCTGCCTGTGACCGGTACTTACAACGTAGGCGCCAGCGGACGCGGCATCATGACACTCAACACCACACTCGGCACTTTGAATTTCGCGTTTTACGTGGTGGATTCCAACCGCCTCAAGCTGGTGGAGACTGATAGTCTGCCGGTGCTCTCCGGCGATGCTGTGCGCCAGCAGGGGCCTTTCTCTAACGCATCCGTTTCCGGCCCGCTGGCTTTCACGCTCGGTGGCGAGAGCGGCACGCTTCTGTTTGCAGCCGGTGGACTGCTCTCTGCCAGCGGCACGGGCACGATCACCTCAGGTGGTGAGGATTTCAATAACAACGGAACAGTCACCCAGAACCTGGCCGTGACCGGGACCTACGCCATTGGCAGTGATGGCCGTGGCACACTCACCCTGAGCAGTTCCGCCGGTAACTCGAACTTTGTGATTTATCCCACGGTTGCAGGAGTGCAGATGATTCAGGTGGATGTCGGCGTGTTGAGCAGCGGAGCAGCCTTCGCCCAGACCGGTACATTTTCTACAAGTACGATCCAGGGCACGTATGGAGCGCAACTGAGCGGCGTAAGCGGCAGCGGCGAAGTGGACTCTCTGGCGCAGTTCACCGCCAACGGCAGCGGCACGCTCAACGGCGCCCTCGACGTGAACAATGCCGGCACGCTTTCTTTGGGATTCATTCTGAACGGTACCTACACGCTGGCCGGCAACGGTCAAGGCACAGCGCAATTGCGCAGCAGCTTCGGGACCCAGAACCTGATTATCTACGGCGTGAGCGGCTCACGAGTCCTGTTCATCGAAGCCGATTCAGGGTTGCTGGCGGTAGGTGGGATGGAACACCAGTAGATTTTCAATTGGTGATTTGTTATTGGTCATTTCCAACACGCAGGCATGGAGCAGCGGTGGGGTTTTGCTAAGTACTAATTGCTAAGTACTACGTACTGAATTGCGTACGCAATTCCCGCCGCTGCCACTGTTCCCAGCAGGTTCACGCTGTTATTGCCCAAGCGGCCTTTGCGCTCCAGGGCTGCGCCCAGAACACTGTCTATCAGCATGCCCAGAGTTCCCGCCAATACAACTACAGCCGCAATGGAAAATGACACTACTCCCAAAGCCGACGCACACCCCGCTACCAGCGCTGCCGCTACAATTCCGGCCAGAGTCCCGGCTGCACTGATGCCGCCATTTTCTCCGGCAGGCACGCTTTTCCAGGTCGTAATCAGTACCGTTTTTCCCGGATAAGCGGTTCCAATCTCGCTGGAACTGGTATCAGCCGCTACTTCAGCCAGCGCTGCCAGCAGCAGCAACACGGCAATTTCTGTAGTCATCTGCAACGGACGCGCCAGCATCAGTGTGCCAATGTAGAGGTTAGACATGACCTGCGCAGCGGAGCGTCCATGGTCAGCTTCGGCAACCAGAAGTTGCTTCTTACGGTTGCCTCCCACCTTCGTAGCTGCCAGGGTGATCAGGAACACCGCCAGCAATACCCAGAACAGCTTCACGTTTTCGGTTGCCAGAATCAGGGCGATCACCCCGCCAGCCAGAGCGCCTGAGGTATCAACCCCGCGCGCTACTCTGCCGACTGCAGCGAAGGCGATGGTAATCCCCAGCGCAGCATAAAAGTGATTACCCGCTCCATGCCGGAGAAAGAAGACCAGCAGCAACACACCGGCTGCCGCCAATGCCAGCAGGTCTGCTGTGGGCCAGCGGGCACCCTGCGCGAGTTTTGGGTTGCTTGCTATGAAGTTCTTTCTCCTGAGTAGCCGCTCACCCCTCTGGCGGCAAAAAGGCCTGTGTAGCGCATCCTAACAAAAAGAGTTCCCCTAATATCAGAGGTGATCCATGGCAGCTTCCGTTTGGACTGGTTATCTCACTTTTGGCCTGATTTCCATGCCGGTGCGCCTGTTTTCCGGCGCGCGCAGTAGCCGTGTCTCCTTTCACATGCTGCACCGTGATGATCATACCCGCGTGAAACAGCAGCTTTACTGCCCGGCCGACGAAAAGGTAATTGACCGCAGCGAGGTGGTGAAGGGTTACGAGTACCGCAAGGGTGAGTACGTGATCATCGAACCGGAAGAGCTCAAGAAGATCGAGCCGAAGACCGCCAAAGCCATGGAGATCCTGGAGTTCGTAAAGCAGGAAGAGATCGATCCGATTTACTTCGAATCCTCGTATTACCTCACGCCCGAGGAGGCCGGGAAAAAGCCGTATGCACTGCTGACCCGGGCGCTGGAACAGACCGGCTACGTTGCCATTGCCAAGCTGGCTATGCATAACCGTGAGTACACGGTATTCCTGCGTCCTCACCACGGCGGGTTGATGCTGCACACCATGTATTACCAGGATGAAATCCGCGCGCTTCCGAACTTTGGCGAAGATCACGCGCACTTGAAGGAAGCCGAGGTCAAGGTCGCCCACCAGTTGATTGAGGCGCTGGCGGCCAAGTGGAATCCCACCAAGTACTATGACACCTTTGAAGAAAACGTAAAGAAGCTCATCAAGGCCCACATGGAAGGCAAGGAGATCACTCCGGTCGAGAAGCCCCGCAGAGCCGCTGTTCCTGTGGATTTGATGGCCGCCCTCAAGCAGAGCCTGGCTCAGATGGAAGGAAAGAAGAAGGGCCCGCAGCGGGTTGAGCGGCTGCAGGAGGAATCAGAGGTGGAAGTTAAGCCTGCCGCCAGGGGGAAGAAACGCCCGGCAAAGAAGGCGGCGTAGACAGCCCTTGGGCCATTCGCTCTTAGCCCTGGTTATTGGCTGAAATTATTGAAGATAAATTCCTGCAAGATTGCCCTCGACCGTCGTTCCATGGGTAAGGGAACGTATCTCTCACTCACGTGAGAGCGGGCTAAGTGCTAATGGCTTAAGGGCTAAGTGCTCATCGCTGGATGCTACAATAGTTTTTCGCGAACAACTTACAGACCCTGCCCGGTAAACCCCGGTGGAGATTGAATGATTTCGAGTTACCGGACTGTGACGGCAGTCCTGATGATTGCGTTTTGCGCTGTACTGGTGCTTGGCTGTGGCGATACCTTTCGTCCCACGATCAACGTTGAACCCACGCCCACGGGCGATCCGAGCAGCTTACAGCAGGCCCTGGTGCTGGCCACCAATCCAGCGGGCAATGGCAGTACTACGCACATCAATGTCTCCGGTGACACTAACGTTGGTGTGGTAACAGTGGGTTCAAATCCTGTGTTTCTGGGCAAAGATGCCGCGCGGGCCTTTGTGGTCAACAGTTTCAACGGAACCGCCAACACTGTCAGCCTCTATCTCGCCCTGCTGCCTTCATCTCCGGCGCTCACCACGGTAACGCTGCCCACCACTTCGCCGACACCCTCGGATATTAAGCCTGTAGCTGGCGGTTTTGGCGGAACGAATGGAAACATCTACATTGCCGAGTCAGCGATCAATGCCGTCACTCTCATCATCACGAATAATCTGGTGGCGTCCGGCAATATCCCAGTAGGCACCGAGCCCGTCGCGGTGGCAGGCAATGCCAACAATGGCAAGGTGTATGTGGTAAATCACGGCAGCAATAATGTGAGCGTGATTTCTACGGTCGATAACAGTGTCATAGGATCGCCGATCGCTGTCGGCAGCCAGCCTATCTGGGCAGTGATGAGCGATGATGGGACACAGGTGTTCGTGATCAATCAGGGTGGGAACTCCGTCACCGTAATCGATACCGCAACAGATACAGTGTCAGCCACGATCACCGGGTTTTCCTCGCCCAACTATGCCGTATATGACAGCCGCTTTAAGCGCCTTTACGTTTCCAACACGGGAAACAACACCATCGGCGTAATCAGAAGTGATGTGAGCCCTCCCGCTGCACTGCCCAGTCCTATTGCTGTTTCCGGCACGCCCACTTCCGTCGCGGTTCTTTCTGATGGATCGCGTGTCTATGCTGCGCTGGGGAACTGCCCTGCAGGAACGAATCAACTGAATTTTGTGGCCACAATTACGAATCCCGGCAACTGCCTGGGGAATACGGTCGCTGTTATCGACAGCCAGGCACTACACCAGACGAAAACCATTACGGTCGGCTCCGGAGCGGTTTCCGTCGATGCATCCAGCGATGCCAGCAAGGTCTACGTAGTCAATGCCCATGATGCGACCGCTTCCATCATCCGCACCGCCAGTGATACTGAACTGCTCAACGCCCAGGGACAGCCAGCCCGTGTTCATGCCCCGGAGCAGAATCTCTCCTGCATCAATCCATCAAGCTGTCCGCCCAGCGGCACCCCGCAGATTCCTTTTATGGTCAAGGCATTCCCATAAACAAGTGCGCAAACCAAAATTCTTTTGTTTCCTTTGCTTCCTTAGCGGCCTTTGCGGTTAAAAAGCATTAAAGCATTCGAGGATGACTGCACTGGGAGACGATGGTTGCCTTGACCCGGCAGCTCACAGTATTGTTATCCATCCAAAAGTTCATCCGCGGGAGATTTCTCGATGCTTAAATCCAAGTGCCTCTTCGCTGTTGTGACATTGATGGGACTGGCAGCCGCTCAGTCCCCCTCCGCCGTTGATCCCGGGATCAATAAAAAGATTCGCACAGAGGAGAATGATCACTCCCAGATCATGCACACCATGCATTTTCTGACTGATGTTTATGGCCCGCGCCTTACCGGTTCGCCCAACCACAAGGCCGCCGCCGACTGGGCCATCAAACAGATGACGGAATGGGGCTTTCAGAACGCGCATCTTGAGCCGTGGGACTTTGGGCATCCCGGCTGGAGAAATGAGCGCGCCAGCGGCTATATCGTGGAGCCGATCCTGGACCAGCTCACTTTCAGAGTGCTGGCATGGACTCCCAGCACCAAAGGCACGGTGAAGGCAGAGTGCTTCCAGATGATTCCTCCGGAGAAGCCCAAAAAAGAAGACCTCACCGCTTATCTCAATTCGATCAAAGACAAAGTGAAAGGCAAGGTGGTGCTGGTGGGCAAATCGGAGGCTGTTCCGGTGGCGCTGGAAATCCCGCCCCGCCGCATGGATGACAAAGCCGCCACCGAGCGTTTCGATCCCAAGAATCCCAATGCCGGACAATTCGGGCCGCAGCGCAATGCTGCCGGCCGCCAGCAGAACGATCCTCCGGGCACGCTCACCGGGCAGCAGATCAACCAGCAGATTGATGAGTTCCTGCTGGCCAACCATGCGCTGGTGCGCGTAAACGATGCGCGCATGGGCAATGGCCGCATACGCGCCTTCCAGAACCGCACCTATGACATCACCAAGGTAGTGCCCACGGTTGTGCTCCGTAATGAAGATTACGGCCGCATCGCGCGCATCCTTGCCGATGGAACCCCGGTAAAGCTGGAGTTCAGCATTAAGAACAAGACCTACCCCGAGGGAAAAACTTCTTACAACACCGTTGCAGAAATCCCCGGTACCGACCGCAAAGATGAAGTTGTCATGCTCGGTGGTCACCTCGATTCCTGGCACTCCGCAACCGGAGCCACAGACAACGCCATCGGCTGCGCCATCATGATGGAAGCGGCGCGTATTCTGAAGTCGTTGGGAGTGCAGCCGCGCCGTACCATCCGCGTAGCCCTGTGGAGCGGGGAAGAAGAAGGGCTGCTCGGGTCGCAGGCTTATGTGAAGGAGCATTTCGGCACCTTTGAAGAGCCCAAGCCGGAGTTCAGTAAGCTGGTGGCCTATTTCAATGTCGATTCCGGCACCGGGCGCATCCGCGGCGCCAGTGTCTTCGGCCCCCCTCAGGACGCTGACATTCTGCGCGAAGCTCTTCTGCCATTCTCCGATCTTGGCATTGCCGGCGCTATCTCCAGCAAGAGCCGCCGGTTGGCAGGTACCGACTCAAGCTCGTTTGCTCAAGCCGGTCTCCCCGGTGTAGGACTGGGTCAGGACCCCATCGAGTATTTCACCGATACCTGGCACACCAACCTCGATACTTACGAGCGGATCATCGAAGACGACGTGAAGAAAGACGCGATTGTCGTGGCTGCAGCCGTATATGAATTGGCCATGCGTGATGACATGCTGCCGCGCTTTACCGCTGCCGACATGCCAGCCAAGCCGGCAGCCGAAGGAGAACGCGCCGCTCAGCCGCCCGCCCAGAACGGAACCACACCGGCGCAGCCCGCTGCAGGAAGCGGTGAGACGCAACGCGAAAAATCAAATCCGCAACGATGAACTAGGAGATACAAGCATCCCCCTGAAGATGTCATTCCGAACCCCGTTAAGCTTGCGCGCGTTTTCTTCAGCGCGCGAGTAGGGGGTGAGGAATCTGCTCCGCCGACTGCCGGCGCATGCGACGGATTGCATCTTGTGATCATGGGAAGGTAAAACATAACATCTGCCTATCGTTCTCTTGCCTATGAATGCTGGCGTTGCATCAATGTAATTGCATGGACATCCTCCAACACCTCTTCGAACAGCACTTCCGCTCTCCTGTCGAGCACGTCAAGCCGCTGCAGGGCCAACTCGGTGGCTCCGGACGCCGCATCATCCGCCTCAACTCCGGCGAGATCAGCGCCATCGGCATCCTCTATGACGTGCGCGAAGAGAACGTCGCTTTTCTGGAATTCTCCCGGCATTTTCGCCGTCACGGCCTGCCGGTTCCGGAAATCTATGCCCAGGATCTCAACCACGGCGCTTATCTCGAAGAAGACCTCGGAGATACCACGCTGTTTGAATTCCTCTCAAAGAATCGCACCGGAGACAACATCGCGTCCCCGGTGATTGAGGTCTACCGCCAGGTGGTGGCCCTGCTGCCGCGTTTCCAGGTCGAAGCCGGGCGCGATCTGAACTATAAGGTCTGTTATCCGCGCGGCAGCTTCGACCGCCAGTCCATCGCATGGGACCTCAACTACTTCAAATATTACTTCCTGCGGCTGGCCGGCATTCCTTTCAGCGAGCAGGCCCTGGAAGATGATTTTGGCCGCCTTACGCGGTTTCTCTTGAACGCCCCGCGTGAATATTTCCTGTATCGTGATTTTCAGTCGCGCAACATCATGCTGCACGATGGCCAGCCGCATTTTCTCGACTACCAGGGCGGGCGCAAAGGCGCTCTGCAATACGACATAGCCTCGCTTCTCTATGACGCCAAGGCCGATCTGCCTCCGTCGCTGCGCCAGCATTTGCTCGATCACTATCTCGACAGCCTCGCCGGCCTGATTGAACTCGACCGTGAAGCCTTCATGCGCCACTATTACGCTTACGTTTACGTGCGCATTATGCAAGCCCTGGGCGCCTATGGCTTCCGTGGCTTTTACGAACGCAAGCCGCACTTCCTGCAGAGCGTTCCTTACGCGATGAAGAATCTGCGCTGGCTGCTGCACAACGTCGAGTTGCCTATTGCGCTGCCCGCCCTGATGAGCGCCTTCACCGGCATGCTTGGTTCAGAGAAGCTGCAGGCCGTAGGAGCACCAGCGGGAATGCTGACTGTGAGGATTTTCAGCTTCTCGTTCCATAAAGGACATCCTCACGACGAGAGCGGAAACGGCGGCGGCTTTGTCTTTGATACCCGCAGCGTGCCCAATCCCGGACGCGAGGAGCGCTTCAAGAACCTCACCGGCAAAGATGCTCCAGTCATTGATTACCTCAACCAGCAGGAGAGCGCCCACCAATTCATGGCCAATGTGACGGCGCTGGTCGATGCCAGCGTAAGCGCCTACCAGCGCCGTGGCTTCAAAGACCTGATGGTTTCCTTTGGCTGCACCGGAGGACAGCATCGCTCCGTCTACTTTGCTGAGCAATTGGCAAAACACCTGCGCTCCCAAAACGGCGTCGAGATCGTGCTTTGCCACGTGCAACTGGAAAAAATGGCTCTGGAGACACCCGCGCAATGAAGGCCATGGTATTGGCGGCAGGCCTGGGCACCCGCCTGCGTCCGCTGACCAATGATCGTCCGAAAGCGCTGGTGGAGGTTGGAGGGAAAACTCTTTTAGAAATCACCCTTGACCGCCTGCGCGAATCTGGTGTTCGCGAGGTCATCGTCAACGTGCATCACTTCGCCGATCTGATGATCGACTATCTCGGGAAGCACAACAATTTCGGCATGCGCATCGAGATTTCTCGCGAAGACATTCTGCTGGATACCGGTGGCGGGCTGAAGAAAGCCGCCTGGTTTTTCCTGGAGAACTCCGGCGCAGACGAGCCATTCATTCTGCACAACGTGGATGTGATCAGCACCATCGATCTTTACAGCATGGCACAGTTTCACGTGGAGCATCAGGCGCTGGCCACGCTGGCCGTGCAGCAGCGCCAGACTTCACGCTATATGCTCTTCGATGACCAGCTTCAACTCTGCGGACGCCGCTCGGCAAAGGACGATAAAACGGAGATCGTGCGGCATTCATCCCAACTTCAGCCGCTGGCTTTTTCCGGGATTCATGTGATCTCTCCCCGGCTGCTCTCCATGATGACCCAAGAGGGCGTCTTCTCGATTATCGACACCTATTTGCGATTCGCCAATCAGGGAGAAAAGATTCTCGGCTTCCGCGCCGACGAATATTACTGGCGCGACCTCGGCAAACCCGAAAGCCTTACCCAGGCCGAACAGGACCTTAAACAAAGAAGCCGTGAATGACGCAATCAAGAGGATTGGGTAAATGGGTAAGTTGGTAAATGGGTAAATTGATTTTGATTCTTTTCGTTATTTTTAGTCTTGGCCTCACATTTTAGATTCTGACTTTTCAGCGTCTATCAGCGTTCATCAGCGGCAAAAACTCCCGCTCTGTTCTCTTGATGGTCTATTCGTGCGAAGTCGCGGTATTCGCTTCATTCGCGGCTTCTTCGATTGCCTTACGCACATTCCCCTGCGCGCGCTTCAATCTCCGCACTGCCTCTGCGCGTTTTACCCCGGTCTTCAGCATGATCAATGCCACCGGAATCTGGTTCTTCGCCGCTGTGAGCGCCTGCTCGGCTGTCGCGCGATCCACCCCCGCAGCCTGTTCCACCATCCTGAGGCTTCTCTGCATCAGCTTTTGATTCCGCGCATCCACCTTCACCATCAGGTTGCCGTAAATATATCCCAGGCGCGCCATCGCTCCAGTGCTCAACATGTTCAGAACCATCTTCTGCGCCGTTCCCGCCTTCATGCGCGTCGATCCGGAGAGCACTTCAGGCCCCACCTCGGTCACGATCTCGATATCTGACGTGCGCCCCAGCTCTGAATGCGGATTTGAGACCACCGCCACGGTCTTGGCTCCCTGGCTGCGCGCATACTCCACTGCGGCCACCGTGTACGGGGTGCGTCCGCTGGCTGTGATGCCTACCACGATGTCTTTTTCGTTGGGTTTGCGCCTGGCCATGTCATGTTGGCCCTGGGTGCGCGAGTCTTCATTCACTTCCGAGGCCTCATCCAGCGCCTTCTTTCCCCCGGCAATCACATACTGAATCGTCCTGGGGTCGGTACTGAAGGTCGGCGGACATTCCGCAGCATCCAGCGCAGCCATGCGTCCGCTGGTTCCCGCGCCTACGTAGATCAGTCTGCCGCCCTTGCGGATCGCTTCTGCAATCGCATCAATGGCTAAAGCGATCTGGGGCAGCGCCGCTTCAACCGCCGTCGCCACCTTCTTATCTTCTTCGTTGATGATGCGCGCAATTTCCACGGCTGATTTGGTATCCAGCCTGGCCGAGGCGGCGTTTTGTTGTTCAGTTTCGAGATGTCTTAAAGTCACCGGAGGGCCTCAACCACCGCATTATGAAATGCCGGACGCACCTGCTTGATCAGTTGTGCACTGCAATCAGGCCACGTGCGGTTCGTCAGCAGCGTAACAGAGAGTTGCCGTTCCCGATCAATCCACAAAGAAGTTCCTGTAAATCCCAAATGCCCGAACGACCGGGAAGAGAAGTGCTGGCCCGATTGCGAGGGCTGTGAGGGTGTATCCCAGCCCAGCGCCCGTGAGGTGCCTGCCGGAGAAGTTTCCCGCCGGGTGAAAAGCTCCACCGTTTCTGCCTGAATTAACGGCGCTCCTCCGCGTAACATGCATTGCGCAAACGCGGCGACCTCTTCTGCATTTCCGAAACAGCCTGCATGCCCGGCAACGCCGCCCATCACACAGGCATTTTCATCGTGAACCTCGCCCTGGATGATCTTGTGGCGAAAGCTGCGGTCATCGACGCTGGGAGGAATCCGTGGCTTCCATTCCGCCGGAGGCCGATATCGCAGGTGCTCCAGTCCCAGCCGCGAAAAGATCTCTTGCCGGCAAAGCTGGTCGAGCGGCCGCCGTGCAAGCCGCTCCAGCGCAACGCCCAGCAGGATGAATCCAATATCGCTGTATTCCGCGCGGCTGCCGGGATCAGCAGTGAGCGGCGTCTGCATGGCTGCGGCAATCAGTTCTTCCTGGCCCTGCGTTTGTTGAAACAGCTTCACGTATGCGGGAAGCCCCGAGGCGTGGGTCAGCAACATGCGGAAAGGAATCATATTGCGCCGGACATCGGTGCCCGCAAATTCCGGCAGGACCTCCATAACCTTTTGCTCTAAGCGAAAGACTCCGCGTTCATGCAGGATCATGCACACTGCAGTGGTAGCGATCACCTTGGTGACCGAAGCAAGATCATAGACTGTGTCCGGCAATACCTCAGGTGAGTCTGCCTCATAGGTGAATCTTCCCACAGATTTCAACGCGATGAGCCAGCCTTGATGGGTCACCGCCACTGCCGCCCCAGGAAAAGCGCGTTGGTCAATGGCTCTTTGCAGCACCTCAAAGGCCGGTTGGAATTGCCTCTCCTGATCTGAAAAACTGTGGGTTAACAAGGTGGCTATAGTTTAAAACAATGGCTTTTGGCTCTTAGCTTTAGCTCTTGGCTTTTGTCTCGAAGCATTCATTCTGGTTTTGGTTACCTTTGCCTCCTTGGCGCACTTTGCGGTTGCCTTCCCCCCGACACGACGCATTGTTCATTTCCGCACACCTGATTTCACAAGCGAACACCGATTCATCCGGCGAAAACAAAAATACTCTTTTATTTTGAGCAGTTTAGGCCAGAATTGCCTTCGGTACCAGACGTGCCTCTTATCCAGCCCAGCACTACCCAGATAACCGTTCACGGGTGCCGTATGGAGAGGGTTATGCGTGAAATCAAGAATTGGGTGTCTGTTCTGTTGCTGGGCGCAAGCGTTTTGCTCGCCACCGGTTTTAGCAAGCCGACAAAGTCCGCTGCTACGCCTTCTATGGAGGGTCTGGGGCGTTACATCGCCCTGCTCAGGTCCGGTACGGCGCAGCAGAAAGCTGAAGCCGCTTACAAGATCGGCCAGCAGCGCGCGTCTGCTGCTGGAGCAGTGAAGCCCCTTGTCGATCTGCTGGGTGATACCACCACCGTTGACCCCACTGCATACCGCCGCACTACCCGCGAACATCGCCCTACTCTGGGTGAAGAGGCTGCCGTAGCCCTGGTTCATATTGGACCGCCAGCGGTAGAGCCGCTGATTCAGGTGCTGAAGAGTTCTCCTTCCGCTGAGGCCCGCAAAAACGCAGCCTGGGCCCTGGGCGCCCTGCACGATACGGGCGCAGACGGCTCATCGGTGTGAGATGTTGATACACGACTTCCGCTACGCCCTTCGCATCTTACGCAAATCCCCGGCATTTACTCTTGTGGCAGTTCTTACCCTGGCGATCGGCATTGGCGCCACTACTGCCATGATCAGGCATGCACTACGATCCCTTCATCCAATAAAATGGCCCATTGCGTACAATAGAAGAAGACCATTGGGAGCGCCACAGGCGCTTAATTATTGAGCCCACATCGAAAGATGTGGGAATGAGCTTTGCTAACTACTAAATACTGAGTACTAACTCCTACTGTCATGATCCAATTAAACAATATCGAGAAAACCATCAAGTCTCCTGCCGGAGCCATCTGGCTGCTGCGGCGCATCAACCTTGAAATTAAAGAAGGCGAGTTTGTCACGGTCATGGGGCCCTCCGGGGCAGGCAAGACCACGCTGCTCAGCATCCTCGGACTGCTCGATGACGGGTGGGCCGGCGAATATCATTTGCTGGAGCACGCCGTCCACAAGCTTGACCGCAAAAAGCGTGCCGAACTGAACCGCAAGTACATCGGCTTTGTCTTCCAGAGTTATCACCTGCTCGACAATCTTACCGTGCAGGAAAATATCGATGTGCCGCTCTCGTACCGCGATATCCCCCGTGCGCAGCGTGCCGGCATGGTGGCAGACATCCTTGACCGCTTTCAGATCGTGGGCAAGAAAGACCTGTATCCCAACCAGCTTTCCGGCGGACAGCAGCAGCTTGTCGGTGTAGCTCGCGCTGTGGCCGGCAATCCCAAGCTGATTCTGGCTGACGAGCCTACCGGCAATCTGCACTCCGGCCAGGCGCAGGAGATCATGGAGCTTTTCCGCAAGCTCAACCAGCAGGGAACAACGATCATGCAGGTCACCCACTCCGAGGCCAATGCGGCTTACGGAAACCGCATCATCCAATTGAAGGATGGCTGGATCGTAAGCGACACCCAAGTAGAAAACAGCGTAACAGTATAGAAACGATCGAGCGTAGAACAGCGAGCCTTGAGCGCCGGAGGCGCGTAATGATTGAGCCCACGTCGGAAGACGTGGGTCACAAGGGCCCAGAGATTCAAAAGCCCCAGCGGGGCGACACAAGCTAGTAGCCAGGAGCTAGCAGCTATCAATGACCAACGAGCGCGCAACAACGCAAGCACAACGACAATTTTTCCCGGGGGATAATTGACCAAAACCGAAGAACTCGTAAGCCCCGCGCCTACTGCCAGCGACCGCATTCGCGTCCTTATTGCAGACGACCAGCAGGACGTGCGCGAGGCCCTGCGCCTGCTGCTCAAGGCTGAAGGCTTTTACACCGAAACGGCCAACAATCCCGCCGCCGTGCTTGAGGCCCTGCAAAGCAACGAGTTCGACATTATCCTGATGGACCTCAATTACCAGCGCGATACCACTTCCGGACAGGAAGGCATGGATCTGCTCTCGCGTGTGCAGGCCGTGGACAGCAAAATGCCTGTCGTGGTGATGACTGCCTGGGGCAGCGTGCAGCTTGCGGTGGAGGCCATGCGCCGGGGCGCCCGTGATTTCATCCAGAAACCCTGGGACAACCAGCGCCTGCTCAGCATTATCCGCACGCAGGTGGATCTGCACCGCATCATCCGCCGCGCCGAGCGGCTGGAGGCGGAAAACAACCTGCTGCGCGCGCAGAACCGTCCGGTATTCATCGCCGAATCCAAGGCCATGCAGCCGCTGCTTACGCTGCTCAGCCGCATCGGCCCCAGTGACGCCAATGTGTTGATCACCGGCGAGCATGGCACCGGCAAAGAAGTTGTGGCCCAGACGCTGCATGTGCTCTCGCCGCGTGCCTCGCGTCCTATGATTACGGTGAACACCGGCGGCCTTCCTGAAGGAACCTTTGAGAGCGAACTCTTCGGTCACGTGAAAGGCGCGTTCACTGATGCCCGCGTCGACCGTGTGGGACGCTTCGAACTCGCCGACCACGGCACCCTCTTCCTCGACGAAATTGCCAACGTCCCGCTCAAGCAGCAAGCCAAGCTTCTGCGCGTGCTCGAAACCGGAGAGATGGAGCGCGTCGGCTCTTCCAAGACCCGCAAGGTCGATGTCCGCGTGCTTTCCGCCACCAATGCCGATCTCAAGCAGGAAAGCGCTGAAGGCCGCTTCCGCTCCGACCTGCTCTTCCGCCTCAACACCGTCGAGCTGCATATTCCGCCGCTGCGCGAGCGCCGTGAAGATATTCCGCTGCTGGCTGCTCACTTCCTCAAGATTTATGCCGAACGCTACCGCAAGCACATAAGCGGCTTCGAGACTGCAGCCATGCAGCGCATGCTCGAGCATCTGTGGCCGGGCAACGTACGCGAACTTGATCACGCGGTCGAGCGCGCTGTGCTGATCAGCATGGGCGAGCAGATTCAGGCCAGCGATCTGGGCCTGGAAACCGATAAAGGCAGCTCCGCCAAGATCGAGGACATGAGCCTGGAAGAGGTGGAATACCTTCTCATCAAGAAAGCTCTCGCCCGCCATTCAGGTAATATCAGCCATGCGGCTGAGGCCCTCGGACTGAGCCGAAGCGCCCTCTATCGCCGCATGGAAAAGTATGGGCTCTAGTCCGCAAAGCCAACTCGCCAGGCACAACAGCCCGCCTCGCCGACGCAAGCTCAGCTACGATGGCTTCATCCTGGTACTGGCATTGGTGATTAGCCTGCCTGCCAGCGTGATTGCGGAAATTCTGCTGCTGATCAGTCCTTATTCCGGCGAACTCAAGTGGACTCTTACCCTGTTCATCTTCATCGGCTGGCTTATCGGCGGCTCGATCCTTCAGGGCAACGTGATCCGTCCACTGCAGACGCTGGCTAACATGGTGGCTTCCATCCGCGAAGAGGATTTCTCGTTTCGCGTGCGCGGAGGCAGCCGCGACGACTCGCTCTCCGATCTCACACTCGAACTCAACAACCTCGCCGACCGCATGCAGCAGCAGAAGGTCAGCGCGCTGGAGGCCACGGCGCTGCTCAAAAAAGTGCTGATGGAAATCGACGTCGCCGTCTTCACGTTTGACCAGCAGCAGGAACTCAAGATCGTCAATCGCGCCGGTGAGCAACTCATGGGACGCATCGCTCCCCGCATTCTCGGTCTTACTGCGCACGATCTGGGCTTGAGCCATTACCTCGATGCGCCCTCGCCCCAGGTAGTTGAGGCCACTTTTCCCGGCAAGCATGGCCGCTGGGCTGTGAGCCATGCCGCCTTCCGCGAGAACGGCGTGCCCCATGAACTGCTCATCATCTCTGACATGAGCCGGGCTCTGCGCGCCGAAGAGCGCCAGGCATGGCAGCGCCTGATTCGCGTCCTCGGACACGAGCTGAACAACTCGCTTGCGCCCATCAAGTCCATCGCCGGTACGCTCACCTCGCTGACCGAGCGCGCCAGCCTTCCTGAAGACGTGCACCAGGACATGCGGCAGGGACTGCAGGTCATCGAAAATCGCGTGGAATCTCTGGGGCGCTTCATGCAGGCCTATACGCAGCTTGCGCGCATGCCCGCGCCCACCAAAACCAATGTGGATGTAGAAGAGCTGGTGCGCCGCTCCGCCTCGCTGGAAAGACGCCTGCCGGTGATGGTCACAGGCGGTCCACCGCTGACGATTGAGGCCGATGCCGACCAGCTTGAGCAATTGCTGATTAATGTGATCCGCAACGCCGTGGATGCCTCCATCGATGCCGCTTCCAGTCATCCTGGTGCTGTAACCGTAGGCTGGCGGGCGAATCCCTATACGGTAGAAATCTTCGTGCAGGATGAGGGCCACGGCTTGCTCAACAGCGACAATCTCTTCGTTCCGTTCTTCACCACCAAACACGGCGGCAGCGGCATTGGACTCATCCTGAGCCGCCAGATCGCCGAAGCCCACGGCGGTACTCTTCAGCTCTCCAACCGCAAAGACCGCACCGGCGCCGAAGCCTGCCTAATATTGCCATTAGCCGGCGACATCTTTAGCTCCTAAGCAAACGCCAGAGTTGCTTCTTTGCATTCTTGGCGGTTGCCGGGACGCTACCAAAATTGCTTTAGAGAAGAATTCCACCGCTGAGTGTGATAATGGTGTTGAGAAAAGCTCGTAATTCAGGGCACTGCCTGGCAGCAATTGATAAATCCTGGCCTCTAAGTATCCGGTTGGCGTCCCGTGGCTTTGAGTAGTCATCGCGACATCTCCCTACTCGAAAAATTTCTCTTATGTGATAGGACAGTGGATGATGGTGATTCACACGTTCTGGCAGGCCGGGCGGCGCATTTGGATTATGGCCGGCAATCCGTTGAATATCCTCCCAGTAAGGCAAGAGCCATGCTTCAAAGTCGTATTGCGCTGCATGAGGATAGAATCTATTAATATTGCCAACCCACTCGCGCATCTTTGCTTTAGCGTCAGCAGCGTGCATGAAGTCATTTGTTCCGGTATAAACGTCAGTCAGTGCAATAACTGCATCAGAAGGCGCACGCCCTGCTGAAAGGAGCTTCGTCACAATTCGCTGAAGCTTCTCTTGTGTGGGAATTCTTCCATCGTATGGATAAAAATCGAGACGAGGCATATGATCCGTGAGTTTTGTCTCGAGAAATGCTCGAAGGTGGGGTTTGAATGCAATCTCAGTTCTTCCCTCCACAAGGATTGTGATCTTCACATTCGAGCTCCGATACGCCCAGTTCGCCACAACTCATCGAGCGAGTAATCTTTCAACCATTCCTCCAGATCAAGTTCATCTGCCCATGTCAGCTTACTCATTCCATTTTCCGTTTGGTCTACGAGAAGCACTTCTTCCGGCTTAAGAAATCTGATTAGCCGGTCTGAATGCGTTGCCACCATTAATTGCGTGCGTCTGGAAGCTTCTCGGAGCAGATCAGCTAGTAAGCTCAAGAGTTCCGGGTGAAGGCTTACCTCCGGCTCGTCCAACAAAGTAATAGCAGTCAAGCCAGGGCTCTGCAAAAGAGTTGCAAGCCATAAAAAACGGAGAGTGCCTTCAGAAAGCTGATGCATGTATAAGGCTTTTGAAAAGCCACGCTCGCGCCATGCCAGGGCGAGCGTTCCGGCTGCTACAGGAGGGAATTCCAGGCGTTCAAAATGCGGGAATGCCGCTCGCAGTGCGTCCTCGCTCGCTTCGAATCGATCTCGTTCAGTTTCTCTGAGATAGAACAGGCACGACACTAATTCCTCGCCGTTTCGGCCGGGAAGGGTTGCGGGCTGCATGGGTTGTGGCAGCCGTACTGGAGAACGAGGATCGACATTCAACACATGGTAAAAGGTGGATGAAGCAAGCCGGTTGCGGAGATCTTCGGGTTCGTGAAACATCTTTGGCACCTGGGCCAAAGATGTCTCCAGCGGGTTATGTTCCCAGTTTGGACGCACTAATCGCTGCTGCTCAGGTTCATAGTACCTGATGTCCAGGCCATGAGAATCGATATGTCGAAATGGCGGCGGCTGTGGTTTCCGCTGCTGGCTGAGCGTTTCTTCTGCAATGACATATGCAACACCTTGGGACCTGACGCGCAGGTGATATTCCAACGGCTCATGATGTGGCACTTCCATCGATATCCCAAGCTTCAGGTCTTCTGCGTGGTCGTAAGTCAGAATGCTTGCCAATCCCGATAAATCTGTTATGGCAGAGCTGAGCTTGCCTTGTGCTGAACTTGCAAGCAGCGCCATTACATCCAGAACAGAAGTCTTTCCGGTGCCGTTAGCACCAATCATCACACACAGTGGACGCAGAGGTATCCTTACATCCTCCAGCCGTCGGAATCCCTGGATTCGAAGTTCTTTGAATCGAGATGTCGAATGGGGTGAAGAGTCTCTCATTTGCACTGTCTCTCTTTTATCCTCTTTATCATTGAGTTTCTTCGGTCGACCAGCGCTAGGAGTACATGAACATGGATGACTTCAAGCGCTGTTATCGCATTGATGCGATTTTAACTCAAGCCGACCCAGCCAGGTCCTTCTATGAGAGCTTCAGGGAATCACACTGGTCAAAGGTGTCCTTCGACTTTGCATTCTTTTCCCCCGCAATTACGGCAATTACCAACTCTCAGCAGGGGAATGCCGATGGAGAAAAACAAAGTGCCTTTGTTATAATGACCCTTGTCTCACCACCAGAGTGGCGCTATCGTCTAGGGGTTAGGACGTGAGATTCTCAATCTTAAAACCCGGGTTCGATTCCCGGTAGCGCTACCAAATCTTACACCGCAGGTTTGGAGATTTTCCTGGACTGTTCCTGGGTAACGAGTGACGCGACCTTTTCCGGCAATGTTGCCGGCACATCGGCAGGCACTTCCAGCCAGGCATCCGCATCTTGCAGAATCCTGCCCGTAGATGATGCATACAATTCCAGTACCTGCGCAGCCGGACAATATGTGCGAACCAGCGACAATACGCGCCTCTTCATACGCACAGACATGGTTTGCCCGATCACAGCCACATCAATAACATTTTGCTCACATGCGGTCTTTAGTGGATCCTCATTTGTGGCAGTGAGCACTGTATGGCCGGATTTCTCCAGCAGCAGTCGTCGAGTTTCCATGAGTGCAGGGTCAGCACCCGTGCAAAGGACCAATGCCATAGCAATACATCGGCTCCACGATGAGATGAGGGGCAAAATATTTTAGTCACCGCCCGCGCAGCAAACCAAGCGCCAATTTATGCCTATTCATCCGAAATCCAGGAATTGGCCGTTACATTTATGTTTGCTTGATGCCTTCTGGGTGTGCTTTTCCCAGGAAATCTGAGAGCACCTGGGCCAGGGCGCGCGGATTATCACCTTGCACCGTATGCCCTGCCTCGCCCACCTGCGCGTACTGTCCGTTGGAGAACTGTTGCGCGAGCTGTTGGGCGTCGTCGCTGGTGAATACCTCGCTTAGACCTCCCTGGATGATGAGCGTGGGACAGCTTATCTGATGAGCCTGCTGGAAGCGCTGCTGAAGCCGCTCACGCTCCTGCGCGCGGTTGACTTGCCACATGCGCAGATCGGTCTTCCTGGTCCATTTCCCGTTCGAATTCTGCCGGAAATTATGCAGCACGCTGCGCCGCAAGAGCCGGGGATCGCGGCGAGGATTGAACTCAATGGCTTTCTGAATAATATGGTCGAGAGAATCCAGCTCGGCCGTCTCGGTAACAAAATCGAGGATTCGCTTGGCGCCTTTTGCCAGCATGGAGGGCCCGGCGTCCACCAGGACCAGAGCGGCAAGCCGGTGGCTGTGGTGGAAGGCGTAGTTGAAGGCATTGAAGCCGCCCATGGAGTGTCCCACCAGCACAAATCGATCGAGTTCAAGATAGTCCACGAAGGCCTCAAGATCTCCGCGGTGAGCATCGCCACTATAGTCGGCATCCTGCGCCCATGAACTCTCGCCATGCCCGCGCTGATCCAGCGCGTGGCAGTGATACTGTTGCCGCAGTGAAAGGCAGACCACATCCCAGGTGTGCGCATTGAGCGCGGCGCCGTGAAGAAAAACAACTGGCGGGCGGCCGGCCTTACCCCAGTCAAGATAATGAAGCCGCATTCCGGGCCGTGCCAGTTCGCGGCTCCCGGGGAGCACGATCTCCGCGTCAATTCCTGAGATTTTCGCGGCCAGCGTAAGGTGCTCCAACTCCTCGGCTGGATTCAGTACCGGCTTGCGTGCTTGCCCAATGTTCATAACGTTAAAGGTATCATTTTCAACGCCGCCTGCCGCTCCGTATCTCCGTCACTGAACCACGTTGGGGTAAAGGCGGGCGGTCAGCAGAACCAACCCCGTGAGAATGAGAAGCAGGACTATGGCGTCAAAGCCCACGCCGAATACCGGCTGGCCTCCACGAACCATCAGCGAGCGTAATGCGTCTACCTGGTAGCTGAGAGGATTCACATTGGCAACCACCCGCATCCATCCGGGCATGCCGGCAATCGGGTAGATTGCGTTGCTGGCAAAAAACAGAGGCATGGTCAGAACCTGGCCAATGCCCATGAAGCGTTCGCGGGTTTTCACGATGCAGGCAACGGCCAGCGAGAAAGTTGAGAACACGGCCGATCCCAGGATAATGAAGCCGATCACACCGGCGACATTGATGCCATAAAAAATGGCGATGAACAAAACGCTCTGGGCCAGGATGCCCGGAACCATGAAGGAAAGATAGTCGAGCGAACCGGTAGGAATGGATTTCAGGTGGGCAAAGACCTGTCCAAAGATCAGCAGCCACAATGCAGGTTGTATGGCGCGGGTCAGCAGTTCGGTGGGGTCGCGGCGAAGTTTGCGCACCTCGACGTCAGCCAGCGCCAGGGTAGCCCGCAGGAAAGCGGCAGGAGCAGATTGATTATCCCAGGCGGCGCGCGGTGCGCCGGATTCTAACGCTTTCCCGATAGCCTTGGCCATCGTCCAGTGAACCTCCTGCAAAGTGCACAAATACATCGTTCAAATCTGCTTCAGGGCCGACCTGTTTTTTCAAGGATTCAGGAGAACCAATGGCCGCCACCCGGCCATGATGCATGATGGCAATGTTTTCGCACAGACGATCGGCCTCTTCCATGTCATGAGTCGTCATCAGGATAGTTGTGCCGAAGCGCTCGCGCAGTTCGCGCAGATGCTGCCACACCGCATGGCGCGCTACCGGGTCGAGGCCGACTGTGGGCTCATCCAGAAACAGCACCAGCGGCCGATGCAGCATGGATTGCGCAATCTCCAGCCGCCGTATCATGCCTCCGGAATAGTTTCGCACCAGTACGTTACCGGACTCGCTTAATCCCATGAATTCCAGAGCGTCGGCAATTCGCGCTTTCCGCTCGCGCCGCGGAATGCCATAGATTCTGGCAAACAGCAGCAGGTTCTCATATCCGGTGAGTGCGCCATCGGCTGAGAGCATCTGCGAAACGTAGCCGATGACCTTCCTTGTCTGTACCGGATTCTTCAGCACGTCAAGACCGGCTACGCGCGCCGTTCCTGAACTGGGGGCAAGCATGGTCGTAAGAATTTTGATGGTCGTGGTTTTTCCTGCGCCATTGGGCCCCAGCAGGCCGAAAATCGACCGGGGGGCAATCGTGAGATCCAGTTGGTCCACGGCTGTAACTGCGCCAAAATGCCGCGTGAGTCCCAGGGTCTCTACGGCGAGCGCGGATGCAGCCTCTACTGAAGTCTCATTGCTCATTAGTTATTGGTCATGGTTCATGCGTCAGGTTTCTCTATTGTATGCCTTGCCAACTGTATGCCTTGCCCACCCAAAATCTTTATGGAGCGCAGCCGCCCCCGGCTAATGTCACTTACTTTAGGGGCACCATGCTGTATCCCATGAGAGATGTCATTCCGAACGCCCGTTAAGCTCACGCGCGTTTTCTTCAGCGCGTGAGTAGGGTGGAGGAATCTGCCCCGCTGCTGCCCGCCCATGCGAAAATTCTCTTAAATTCATGCTCGAATGTGCAAGGTAAGTGACATTGGCCGCCCCCGGCTGCGCGGGAGAATCCCTGTTGCCGGATAAGCCTGCCATGATGCTGCCGGTCAGTTCCCGGTCGTGATCACCACCCTGAAGCGTGCCTTGTTGCTCATCATGCGGTCGTAAGCCTCCTGCGCTTTTTCCAGTGGAAAGGTCTCGGTCATCGGCCGGACTCCGGCCATGGCGCTGAAGCGCATGGTGTCCTCCGAGTCAATCGAACTTCCTGAGGGCCAGCCATAGATTCCACTGCGGCGTCCGATCAGGCCGGCGGTGACCAGTTGCATCGGCTTGAAATCCGCGCCCAGCACGATGAGGCGTCCATCCACGGAAAGTCCGCCGATGGTTGCCGCCATGGCCTCTGCATTGGTGGCCGTCGCCAGAATGATCTTTGCGCCGCCCAGCTTCTGCAAGGCTTCCGAAACGTCGCCTGCCTGGCTGTCAATGTAGTGATGAGCGCCAAGCTGCCGGGCCAGCGGCTCCTTGTCTTTCCCGCGGGCAATCGCGATGGTGCGGAAGCCCATCTTCGCCGCGAACTGCACTCCAAGGTGTCCGAGCCCGCCGATCCCGAGCACGGCAACGGTATCTCCTCCACGCGCGCCACTGTTGCGCAAAGAGTTGAAGGTGGTAATGCCGGCGCACGTCAGCGGACCCGCTTCCACCGGGCTCAACTCGTCTGGAATAAGGGCCAGTCCTTCAAACGGCACCAGGACGTAATCCTGGTAACCGCCATCCATGGAGATGCCGGAAATCAGTTGGTTGGCGCAGGTCACGAAGCTGCCGCGCCGGCACGATTCGCAGTAACCGCAATAACTGCCCAGCCAGCCCACGCCCACCCGCTGCCCAGCCTTCCACCGTGGCACTTCAGGTCCTACGGCGTCGATGACTCCGGCAATCTCGTGTCCGGGAACGCGCGGATAACTGATTCCCGGCCAGTGTCCCTCTTTGGTGAGCGAGTCGCTGTGGCAGAGGCCGCAAGCCTGCACTTTCACGCGAACCTGCCGCGGCCCCGGCTGCGGAATCTCGCGCTCCACCATTTCAAACGGTCCACCCGGACGCGTCACCTGCACCGCACGCATTTTCGGCATCAGAACTCTCCTCACCTTTAGTGTAGCGGATGCAACCACGGAGAAAAGCTGATAAGAATTCTGTGGGATTGATCCGATTCTTCATCGTGAAGACAATCCCTTATCGCGAACGCCTGACTGAAAAGCATGAAGATGAAAAAGTTCAATAACAAAAATCTTCTCAAGAATACAAGAGTTCTGCACATCGTAATGCAAAGGATTCATGCTAAGAATTCTGAAGTTTGGTGAGAACGCCCAGATGCAGCATGGCTTGAAGAGGAATACATAGATCCTTCGCTTCGCGCTCTAGAACGTAAATGCGGTACACAGGATCGCGGCGCTCGCTCAGGACGACAAAAGGGAGGGAGCATGGTGTCTTGACGAATAGGAATACAGAGATCCTTCGCTTCGCGCTCTAGAACGTAAATGCGGTACACAGGATCGCGGCGCTCGCTCAGGACGACAAAAGGGAGGGAGCATGGTGTCTTGACGAAATAGGAATACATAGATCCTTCGCTTCGCGCTCGAGAACGTAATGGGGTGAACATGATCGCGGTGCTCGCTCAGGGACAACAAAGGGAGGGAGCATGGTGTCTTGCGAACAGGACGACAAAGGGAGGGAGCATTTGTCTTGACGAAGCAGCAATGTTGTCACGGCATGTCATACTGTGAGCCTTTTGTCATGGCAAATGTCACACTCTGAGACTTAATGAGGATGCAGGGCCGAGCCAGCGCGGGGATCGGCCCTTGCTTCCTGTTTCACACGCAGAGGCAGTGCTTCCATTCAGCCGCGAGTTCTATTCAATTGTCAAAGAGCGTGAACCCGACCAGCGGGCCAAGGCGTTGTGCATTACCGTTTAATGTAAAGAGGCAAAAAGAAGCGGAACACGGAACAAATGGAGTTAAGTCCTTTCACTGCTTCACATCTGCTGTTCCGGTTGCTGTTCCGTGTTCCGGTTCAGAAGCGGAACAAACCGCTTCAGGAAGATCCTCAAAGTATTCCTGCCAAAACGGCAGGAAGCGGTCACGTGCATAGCCACGGACTGAGCCGAGCTCGCCGGTGCGCTGCTTGTCTGGGAAGATGGGGAAACGTTCGAGAAGCAGAGCGAGAGTGCGGCCATTGAGCGGCTTGCCTTCATTCCATTCCGCCCAGGAGCGATTCTTCAACTCGCAAAGAAATTGGATGAGATAGCTGGTGGAGAGGCGCTCAGGATTGACGCTTCCACGAAAGGCCTCACGAATGTCATAAAGAAGCTGGATGGCCTGATTGGTTTTATCGTTGCCGCTATCGCGGAAAAGCCGGCCCAAGGCGGAACGCGCCTGTTCGGGCCACTGGCCACCCAGGAGATCGGCAAGCATGAGCAGAGGTTCCAGGTGGTTCTGCTGGTGGGTGTTGAGTTGTGCCAGTTCGTCCCTGGAGGACTCAGGATGCACGGCGGAGAGAACATTGAAATTTTCATTGACCCAGCCTTGCAGCCACTGAAGGAGCTGGTGGTAATCAGGCTCATGCTGGGCAAAGCGTATGCGTTTGACGCTGGAAGGCTTTGCGGGCCGAAGGCAGATGGGGATGCTGCGGTCAGCAAGCGCAGAGGGCAGCGGGCCTTGTCCGGCGAGGGCGCGAGGAGAAAAGACGTTGTAGTTGCTGACGGTTCTGTAAGAGTAATGGGAATAAAGCGCATCATTGACCAAGCCACAAGCCAGAAAGTTCACCACCTGCCGGCGGCCAGAGGAGGAGAAGGTGAGATGACGGTCGTCGAGCAGGACAACAAGTTGTCTCAACAATGTCTTTTGGATGGTGGCCACCGGCGTGGGAGCGGCCGCATACCAGTCATCAGGGCAGAGACAACGAAGCAAGTGGAGACACGTGGTCTTGCCAGTGCGTCTCTCGGAGGAATACACATTCAAGCAGGGAGTGACGTGGAAGGCCTTATAACACCAGGTATGCAACACCCAAAGAGCTAATACCGTAAGCTGATCCTGGGAACAGACGAGAAAGCGGCGCATGAATGCGGTGAGCTTGTCCATGATTTCAGGGGCTTGGGGCAGGGGGCCATCAACAGTCTGAGGCGCAGCTGCAACGGTTTCAGCAGGTTGCACCAGTGGCTGATAGCCTTGAGGAAGATGAGCGCCAAATGCCTTTTCAGCCTGCTGGAGCAAGTGAAGGTCGGCGGGTGTAGCAGGGGCGTCCATAGCAGGCGCATCAGCAAAGCTGCTGCGCATTTTGAGGTATTCTTCACGAGAGCGGTTCATGGTAGTCCAGTAGTACTTCTATAGCAGAATGGGACGGGATGCAAGGGTTTGTTGAGGAAAATTCACCCCGTAATTCTCAGGAGCACTCAGCAGTCAGCAGTCAGCACTCAGCACTCAGCATTCAGCATTCAGCCTCTCAACGTCCTCGCCGACCCCGAAAGCAATCCGAGCAGATGTCACTCTGGCTTTACCACAGCGTGGCGAGCCACAACCAAAATCTTTTACCGCAGAGCGCCCGTTCCGGCGATGCCGGAATGAATTCCAAGTGGAAACACTCACGATATAAAAGCGGCATGTGTCCAGCCGAGACAATCGGCTAAGTACATTGTTTTCAACAACGCTCAAAAGTGTTTCCGGAGAGGACGCAGAGGACGCAAAGGACCAAAGGTAACAAAAGTAGTTGATGTGTATTGAATTGGCGGTGTGTTGCTCCCTTTGGACCGCACCCATCCTTGGCTGCGCGGGAGAATTCATCGGAAGCAGAGAAGAATTCGAACGTTAGCAATGCAGAGGGCGCAGCGTAGTGAGTCACAACCAAGGGCTTTAACCGGCAGAGGGCGCAGAGGGCGCAGAGGACGCAAAGGAAGGAAAGCAATTGGAGGCATGACTCGTTTAGGTCAAATTCTCGCGTACCTCGTAGAGGTATTTTTGAAATCCGACAAATACTCTGCTGATCTCCTGGGGGCCGCCGAGATCGGCAACAGCATCGGCTATGGAGTCTGCATATCTCAGGCGTAACAATGGGGTCAGCTTTTCCTGGGCTAGTTCGCCCACGCCAACAATTACATAGTGGCCGAGCACGAAATTAATGAAGGTGCGCTGTTTATTATTGAGATGAGAACTGACTGCTGCCCGGGCGCGGTTGGCGCGTTCCTCGCGTGTAAGTGGTGGGAGGGCATAGGCTACGTATGCCAGCACATCGAAAAGGTCGCTGTTTTCGGCATCAATGATCTTTTGCATTTCGTCCAGTTGCTCTTGCCCGAAGCCCTTTTCGGCAAGCCCCTGCAAAAGCATCTTGCGGCTTTCAGGGATGCTCCATAATGCGCGCAGCTCAGCCTCATCTTTGAAGAACTCGGGCAGCTTTCCGAAGAGTGCTTCCATGAACTGCTGGGCAGACATAGGTGTGCCATCGGGATGCCAGAACGAAGTAGCTATCATGTGCTGAATGGAGCGGTCTTTCCCGTCGGCGAGCTTGATCCTCGCTTTCTTCCTCTTTTTGCAGATACAGGGGCGCTGGCCGCATAGATCGCAAGGCCCTTCGGGACACTCGCAGGGGCGCTTTCCGCATTCGGAGCACGGTTGCGGAGCCGTCTTGACGCACTGGCACGGGTGATAACCGCACCTGGGGCATGGCTCCGGCTCCAGCGGCTCGCCGTCCCACTCCGGATCGCTGAAATGCACATACGCTTTTACGAAGTCATAGATGGTGAAGTAATCCTTGCCTTCGTATAGACGTGTGCCCCGGCCGATGATCTGCTTAAATTCAATCATGGTGCGAATGGGCCGCATCAGGATGATATTGCGGATATTGCGGGCATCCACGCCCGTAGAGAGTTTCTGGGATGACGTCAGAATTGTTGGAATGGTTTTTTCGTTATCCTGGAAGTCACGCAGGTGCTGGTTGCCAAGCTCGCCATCGTTAGCGGTAACGCGCTGGCAATAATTGGGATCTGTGCTGGTCTTGACCTGATTGATGAGGTCGCGCACGGCCAGGGCATGATCCTGGGTAGCGCAGAAGACCAGCGTTTTTTCCTTCTGGTTGATCTCGCCCATAAAAATTTTCACGCGGTGGGCTTCGCGTTCTTTGATCTCGATGATCTTGTTGAAGTCGGATTCGGTATAGCGCCTTCCACTTTCAATCTCACCCTCCACTACCTGATCGTCCGGGGTGTAGACATATTCATCAAGAGTAGTAGCAATCTGCTTGACGCGGAACGGCGTGAGAAATCCATCATTGATGCCTTCTTTGAGCGAGTAAATGTAGACGGGCTCGCCAAAGTATTTGTAGGTGTCAACATTGTCTTTGCGTTTAGGTGTGGCCGTGAGACCGAGTTGCACGGCGGGCGCAAAGTACTCCAGAATATCGCGCCAGGTGCTTTCATCGTTGGCGCCTCCGCGATGGCACTCGTCAATCACGATGAAATCGAAAAAGTCGGGCGGGTACTCACCGAAATAAGGCGAGGGCTTGCCATCTTTGGGCGGCCCGCTCATGAAGGTTTGAAAAATGGTAAAGAACAGGCTGGCGTTCTTGGGGACCCTGCCTCGTTGGCGAATTTCCTCAGGTCTGATGCGAACCATGGCGTCATCGGCAAAGGCAGCAAAGGCTGTGAAATCGTTGAAGGCCTGCGTAGCCAGATTGTTGCGGTCGGCAAGAAACAGAATGCGTGGACGGCGCGCGGGTTCTGCGCCGCTGTTCCAGTCAATCAGGTTCCAGCGGGCATTGAACAGCTTCCATGCAACCTGAAAGGCGATGGAGGTTTTTCCGGTGCCGGTGGCCAGAGTCAGCAGCACGCGCCCTTTGCCATCGGCAATCGATTCCAGCACGCGATTGACTGCAATCTCCTGGTAGAAACGGAGCGACCATGTGCCGCTCTTGTCCGGATACGGAATGGCGGCGAAGCGGTCGCGCCATGCGTTTGTCTGGGCAAACGTCAGGCTCCAGAGTTCGTCCGGCGTAGGGTAGGCCTCTACATCGCGCTCCTTGCCCGTGTGCATGTCCACGCCATAGATTCCAAGGCCATTGCTGGAGTAAGCAAAGCGGACATCCATTTTGCCGGCGTAGTTCTTGGCCTGGCCGAGGCCTTCAGTGAGGGATCGGTCCGCCGACTTGGCCTCAATCACCGCCAGCTTGATGTTGCGGTACTCCAGCACATAATCAGCGAACAGCGGATTGGGGCGTCGGCCCTGGCCTTCGATGCGCCCTGGAGCAATGGGATGTGCACGCCGGATGCGGCTGCCTTCGACGACTCCCCAACCAGCCGCTCTCAATGCGGGATCAATGTACTCGGCTCTGGTATCGGTCTCATTCACGCTACTTCCTCTTAGACTCGACCTTCTTGCCTTTGCCTTCAGGAACGATGTGGTGATCCCTAAGCCATTGCACTGCTTTGAAAAATCGCTGGCGATCAATTTTCAATTTATCCGGATGCCAGTTTTCCCGCGCCTCGAAAACGATCTGCTCATCCGTTGGCTGCTTTCCTTCCAACAGCAGGTTGTTCCAAGCCGCGAATACAGTGGCCATGATTTCTGCCTGCTCCGTTGTCATGGGCAACATTAACTGGAGAAGAACTTGGAATTCCTCGTGCTTTTGGTCCAAAGCGGTAGAAGCCTTGTCCAACAACCGCTGAAAACTACGAAGCTTCTGCACGTTGTAGTGTTCCGATCCATTAACCCGCTGGAAATTGAAGTAGTTCGCCATTCGGGCGCGATGTTCTACTTTTTTAAGGTGCGGAAAATCATTGGGTCCGGCGGCATCTTTCACCGGGGAGCGGCCTAGATCAATTCCCAATGAGGCTTCCACCATGTGCGCGATCTTTTCGGCCTTGACATGGCCAAAAAAAATCTGCTTTCCATGTTGTTCGTGCAACTGATACGCCATTGCAAGGATGCCCGCATGCAGATCGGTCACACTGATGTTGGGGATCTGCACCGGGAAAGGAGCTACCATTATTTTTTCGGTTGCCCCACTCAATTCACCAGTGAATGCTTGATGCAGCAGCGACTTTTTCAACTCCTCGAGTGCGGCTAACTTGCGCTCGTAAATGGAGGCGAGACTTTGGGTTTGGGCGCGAAGCGATTCGAGAGC